>JAGPVK010000085.1 GCA_018067055.1 Sphingomonadales bacterium
CGCTGCAGATGCGCGAATTCATGCTCGACAGCGAGCCGCAGAGCTATGGCCGAGGCGAAGTGATCTTCGAGAAAAATGATCCCGGAAGTTCGCTGTTTGCGATTGCCGAGGGTTCGGTCGCGGTGGAAATCAATGCCGACGACCCGTCGATTACCGTGCCGATTGAACAGGGCTCGATCTTCGGCGAGGTTGGCCTGATTTCAGGCCGTCGGCGCGGCGCGACGATCAAGGCGGCGGAAGACGTCATCGTCGTCGAAATTTCGCGCACCGCGGCGCTCAAGCTGCAAGCGTCTGTCCCTGCCGCAAAACGCCGGATCACCCAGATTTCGACCGAGCGGCAATTGCTGCAGATGTTTGGCTCCGGCCTGACCAAGGAAGATATTGCCGAGGTCGTCGAATCCAGCGAGATCATCAACGTCCGAGCCGGCCAGGCGATTATCGAGGAAGGCGCGGAGGGCAATGACATTTACGTCATTCGCGTCGGATCGATGGTGGTCGAGAAGCAGATCGGCGGCAAACCGGTGTTCCTTTCCTATCTGCCAGCCGGTTCCTATGTCGGCGAAATGACGCTGATCGCCGGTGGTTATCGCACCGCGACGGTGAAAGCCGCGATCAAGTCCGAGGTCATCAAGATCAACGGCGATGCATTCAAGAAAGTGCTCGACGCCCATCCGGACCTGATGCGCAAGGCGAAGAAGGAAATGGCCGCCCGGCAGGATATCAACGCTTTTGTCGAAGCGAAAAAGGACAGTTTTTCCGGTGTCGTCGACATGTATTCGGGGATCGCCAATTTCCTGGTCGACAATGGCATTGGCGAAGCCACCGACGTGCTGCTGATCGACGAAAATCTTTGCGTCGGTTGCGACAATTGCGAGAAGGCCTGCGCCGACAGCCATGAAGGTCTGTCGCGTCTCGATCGTGAAGCCGGGCGCACCTATGCGCATCTGCACGTGCCGACCAGCTGTCGTCACTGCGAGCATCCGCACTGCATGTCCGACTGTCCGCCCGATGCGATTCACCGTGGTCCCGATGGCGAAGTATTCATCGATGACAGCTGCATCGGTTGCGGCAATTGCCAGCGTTATTGCCCTTATGGCGTTATCCGCATGGACAAGGTTCCGCCAAAGAAGCCAAGTCTCCTGAACTGGCTGTTCTTCGGCGCCGGTCCGGGACCGGGCGAGCCCGACAAGATGTGGGCCAAAAAGCATAGCGATCCGGCGGTAGAAAAACCCAAGAAAGCGATCAAATGCGACATGTGTTCGGGGATCAAGGGCGGGCCGGCCTGCGTGCGCGCCTGTCCGACCGGCGCAGCGATCCGCGTGGCACCGGAAGAATTTCTCACCGTCTCCAAGCTTGAAGGAGAGGAGGTGTGATTTTGTTTCAATCCCTACTCCCCGTTCGTCCTGAGCCTGTCGAAGGACCGCGTTCGATCGCAAACTGTGCTTTGACAAGCTCAGCACGAACGGTTGAACTCGGCGCCAAAGGGGGGATTGCATAATGGCCAGCAAAGCCATCACCTCGCCGTCCGGACGCAAGAAAGTCGTGATGCATGACGGTTTCCTGAGGCACGCCGGTTACCGCTGGCTGAAAATCTCTGCCGCGATCATGCTGATCTGCATCGTCAGCTATATGTTCATCGATGTGTCGCCGCGCCACAATGGCGGCAGTTGGTACGGCTATACGCTGGGCACGATCGGCGCGCTGCTGATCCTCTGGCTGACCATGCTGGGCGTGCGCAAGCGGGCGATGACGCCGGGTCAATGGTCGCTGAAGGCCTGGACTTCGGCGCATATCTATCTGGGCCTCAGTCTGATCGTGATCGGTACGCTTCACACCGGGTTTCAGCTCGGCTGGAACATCCACACAGCTGCCTATGTGTTCATGATGATCGTGATCATTTCCGGCATTGTCGGGATATATTTCTACGTCACCATCCCGAAGGCGCTGTCCGACAATCGCGACGAGATGACCGAGACCGAGATGCTCGAAAATTTGCGCTCGCTCGACCGGCAGCTGCACGAAGCGGCACAGCCCTTGTCGGCAGAACATGCCAATCTCGTGCTGCAGTCGCTCGAACAGGATCCATTTGGCGGCGGTTTCTTCCAGCGGATATCCGGCAGATATCCGGATTGCGCGACCCGCCAGGCGCAGGCGGATCTGCGCCGTGAACGGGCCTATCAACCAAAAATGGGCGGCGATGATCCGGTTGACAAGGTCGACGCGCTGCTCGAGAAAAAGGAAGCCACGCTCGGCCGCGTCCGCCGCCATCTGAAGCTCAAGGCGATGCTGCAGGTCTGGCTGTTTGTCCATGTGCCGATAACCTTCGCGCTGATCGCGACGCTGACCGCGCATATCATCAGCGTGTTTTTTTACTGGTAGGATGGGGAGCCGGATATGACTTTCATTGTTCGCCAGATTGCGACCACCGCCGACGGCCGGGAAATTATCCGGTCCAACCCGTTTCCTGCCGATGAAATCGGCATTGGCCGCAGCACCACAAATGCGATTCACCTGCCCGATCTGGCGGTCAATCCCGACCATGCGGTCATCCGCAAGCGCGACGACGGGCGGATCATCGTCGAAAGCAGCTCGGGGCAGAATTTCACGCTGGACGGAAAACACCGGATTTCGGTTACCATCGATCCGGCGACCGGCGCGGAACTGGGCTTTGGTGGCCATGTCATCGTCGTCAGCGAAGAAGGCGAAGATGTCGTCCTGACCGTCAAGCGGGTCGAGGCCTTGTCCGATTCCGCAGAATCACGCAATGAATCGACGCTCTATACGCTGAAGGGCCTGCTGCCGGGCAAACGGATCACTGCGTGGGGCTTTGTTGCTCTGGTGCTGGCTGCGTTTCTTGTCTGGCCGATCTACACCTGGGCCACCTGGCGCGGGGTCGAGGAGCGACCGGATCAGTTTCACGCCGACACCATGTGGTCATCCGGCGCTCTGAGCAGTGCGCATCATGCACTCGAGAAAGATTGCCAGGCCTGTCATGTCGATGCCTTTGTCACGGTCAAGGATCAGACCTGTCTCACCTGTCACGAAGAGGATGCGCATGAACATGCGGCAAAATCGCGCCTGGTGACTGCACGGGGCGGACCGGAAGGGCTGGAGGTGATCGGTGCCGCCTTTGCCTCTGCGTTCAACAAATCTCCCGGCAGGTGTGTCGAATGTCACAGCGAGCATGAGGGCAGCGGTGCTATGGAACCGACAGCGCAAAAATTCTGCGCGGATTGCCATGATGGGATGGATGGGCGCTTGACCGATACAAAACTGGAAAATGCGTCTGACTTTGGCATATCGCATCCGCAGTTCCGGCCTGCCGTGTTGGTGACTCCGGGTGGCAAGAATCCGCTGCGTGAGCGTGTCTCGCTTGATGACAAGCCGACCGATAACAACGGTCTCAAATTTCCTCATGACGTGCATCTGTCCAAAACCGGCGGTGTCGCGCAAATGGGGAGAAGGCTATCCGCTGAATATGGCTTTGGATCCTCGCTCGCCTGCAAGGATTGCCATACGCCTGATCCGAACGGAGTCCGCTTCGAACCCGTCGACATGAAGGAAGACTGCAGCATGTGCCACAGCCTTGCCTTCGACGAGATTGGCGGCACGGTGCGGACCTTGCGGCACGGCGAACCGGCCATGGTTCAGGCCGATCTCAGAGCTTATTATCGCTCCACCGGACCGACCCGGCCGATCAATCTTGGCGGGATGAACCGCCGCCGCCCGGGGGCAGGTAACGAAGTCCGCGTCGCCAGCGATTATGCCCGCGCTGTGCAGTTCCGACCGAGCCGAGCCAATCTGGCGATCAGTCAGGTATTCTCGCGCGGCGGGGCCTGTTTCGACTGCCATGGCGTTACCCCGCCGACGGCTCGCGGGCGGGTCGACTATGGCATCATGCCGGTGACCCAGACCGACCGCTATATGCACAATGGCTGGTTCAGCCATGAAGCGCATAATGATGAAAAATGCACCAGCTGTCACAATGCGCCGACATCCAAGAGCGCCGATGATTTGTTGCTGCCCGGAATCAAGACTTGTCGCGAATGTCATGGCGGAGAGTTCCAGAAAGCATCCGACGTGCCTTCGACCTGCGCCATGTGCCACGATTATCACGCTGATGATGGCGCACCCTGGCAGATCAGGAAAGAGCAAAAGGACAAACAGCAAAAGCCGGAAAAGAAGATTGTCAGTCGATAACGCAACCGGAGAAAAGGGAGAGCGTCCATGTTGATGGCGCAGATCACGGATATTCATCTGGGTTTTGATCCCGATAATCCGGCAGAATTCAACCGCAAGCGGCTTGACCAGGCGATCAAGATGGTTTGCGCCATAACCCCGCAGCCCGATCTGTTGCTGGCAACCGGCGATCTGGTTGATCGCGGCGATCAGGAAAGCTATCGTCGGCTTGAAAATGCATTGTCCGTGGTGCCGTTCCCGGTCCATATGTGCATGGGCAATCACGATCTGCGGGCGCCGTTCCGCAAGCAATTTCCCGCTGTTCCGACCGCTGACGGCTTTGTCCAATATGAGATCGACACAGCGGCGCTCCGCTTGCTGTTCCTCGATACGCTGGAGGAGGGCAGGCACGGCGGCGCTTTCTGCGACACGCGTGCGGCCTGGCTGTCAGCAAGGCTTTCGGAAAAACCCGACAAGCCGACGATCCTGATCCTGCATCATCCGCCGGTGGAAAGCGGCATCGAGTGGATGAATACCCATCCGGACGAACCCTGGGTGACGCGACTCGCCGATACGGTCGCCGGTCACGCGCAGGTCAAGGGCATGATCACCGGGCATCTGCACCGCAATATTTCAACCTGGTGGGGCGATATCAGTCTGGCGATTTGCGCTTCGACCGCGCCGCAGGTCGCTCTCGATCTCAGCCCTATTGATCCCGAACGGCCCGACGGACGCAACATGATTGTCGCCGACCCGCCAGCGATCGCCTTGCACTACTGGAACGGCCGTCAACTGGTCAGCCATTTCGAAAATGCGGAAGAACATGTCATGCTCGCCCGCTATGACGAGAATCTGCAGCCACTGGTGCGTGCCTTGCTGGCGGAAAGACCGGAATAGCCTTATTTCCTGATGTCGTTCATCGATGCTAAATAGCAGTTCGTCTAATAATTGATTTCCAGCGCAACCTTTTTTGCGTTTCCGCTTCGCATTGGCTAGACCGTCCCCAAATGAACCTCAGGTGCTTTTGAGAGATCCGCGATAGCGGATCCCCTATTTGGAGAAATATACATGCGATTCACGATATCCACCCGCAAATTCTTTCTGGGAGTGTCCAGCGCCGCGCTGATCGGCGCTACCGCGACACCCGCTCTGGCCGACGATCATGGAAAAAAAATGACAACAGCAGAATTGAACAAGATGAGCGCGATGCAAACAACATCGGCCGCGACCAGCGAGAACAGCATTCTCCAGCCCTGGACCGGGCCTTATGATGGCGTGCCGCCATGGGATGAAGTCAAAGTCTCCGATTTCCCGGCAGCTTTCCAGGCGACGATGGACAAGATCCAGGCCGACGTGAACGCGATTCGCGACAATCCGGCACCAGCAACCTTTGAAAATTTCACCGTGCCGATGGAACTGGTCGGCAACGAAGCCAATAACCTGTTCTCGATCTGGGGCGTTTACAGCAGCAATCTTTCCAATGACGAAGTCCGCGAAATTCAGGGCGAATGGCTACCCAAGGTCTCCGCCTTCTTCGACCAGCTGACCCTCGATCCGAAATTGCTGGCCAAGACCAAGGCGGTCTATGACAATCGCCAATCCGCCGGACTCGATGCCATGCAGACCCGTCTGGTCGAGCGCAATTACGAACAGCTGGTTCGCGATGGCGCTCTGCTCGGGGACGCCGACAAGCAACAGCTGATTGCCTATAATACCGAATTGTCGAAGGCGTTTAACGACTTTTCCAATAAGGTATTGGCGGACGAGGAAACCTTCATCTTCCTGACCGACGAAGCCGATCTGGCTGGCCTGCCGGACAGCTTTGTCGCGTCGCTTGCAGAAGCAGCCGAAGAGCAGGGCAAGACCGGCTGGGCGCTGAAAAACACCCGCTCGGTGATGCAGCCGTTTCTGGAAAACAGCACGCGCCGGGATTTGCGGGAAAAAGTCTATACCGCTTATGTCAATCGCGGCGACAATGGCGATAAGAACGACACCAACGCGACCATCGCCAAAATCCTGAAATTGCGGGCGGAGCGTGCCAAGCTGCTGGGCTTCAAGACCCACGCCCATTACCGCATGGCCGACACGATGGCGAAAGAGCCGGAAGCGGCGATGGATCTGATGATGAAAGTCTGGCCGGCTGCGGTTGCGCGGGTCAAGGAAGAAGTCGCCGACATGCAGAAGATCGCCGATAGCGAAGGCGCTGGCATCACCATCGAGCCATGGGACTATCGCTTCTACGCCGAGAAGGTGCGGAAAGAGAAATATGACCTCGATTCCGCCGAGATCAAACCTTATTTCCAGCTCGACAAGATGATGGATGCGCTGTTCGACGCAGCCGGCAAATTATACGGCCTGACCTTCACCGAAACCACCGGCAGCATTCCGGTCTTCGATCCGGAAGTGCGCACCTTCGAAGTCAAGCGCGGCGACAAGGTGATCGGCGTCCAATATTTTGACAACTACGCTCGTCAGGGCAAGCGCTCCGGCGCGTGGATGACCACCTACAAGGACAAGTACAAGCTGGGCGGCCACAATAATTTCTCGGCGACCTCGAACAATAATAATTTCGTCAAGGGCGGCGACGGTGAGCCGACGCTGATCAGCCTCGACGATGCAACGACCCTGTTCCACGAATTTGGTCATGCGCTGCATTATCTCAACTATGACATCACCTATCCCGGCCTCGGCGGCACGCCCCGCGATTTCGTCGAATATCCGAGCCAGGTAAATGAGAACTGGCTGATGACGCCCTATATCCTGTCGACCTACGCCACCCATTACAAGACCGGTGAGCCGATCCCGAAAGAACTGGTCGACAAGATCCAGGCGTCGCAGACCTTCAACGAAGGATTTTCGACGGTGGAATATCTGTCCTCGGCGATCATCGACATGAAGCTGCATAACCGCGAAACCCCGGTTACTGACCCGGACAAGTTCGAGCGGGAAACGCTGGCCGCAATCGGCATGCCGAAAGAGATCGTGATGCGCCACCGTCTGCCGCAGTTCAATCACCTGTTCTCGTCCGACGCTTATTCGGCCGGCTATTACAGCTATCTCTGGTCGGAAACGATGGACGCCGACACCTGGGCGGCGTTTGAAGAGGCGGGCAGCCCGTGGGACAAGACCACCGCCGAGCGGTTCCGCAATATTCTGCTGTCGACCGGCAATGAAACCGACCGCAAGGAAGCCTATCGCAAATTCCGCGGCCGCGATCCCGAGGTCAAATATATCCTCAAGAAGCGCGGCTTCCCGGTACCGGGCGAAAGCGCCGATGCAGCCAAGGGCAGCAAGGATAGCGCGGCAGAATAAGGGGTCGCAACCAGCATTGATTGAAAAGGGGGCCATGTGGCCCCCTTTTTTATTCGTCTCGTCGGTGCCGCGCGATCACGGCCTGAATTTGCAACAGCTGCCCCTCGGTCATCGAAAAGCGGAAGGAAAAGAATAGCGCGATCAGCATCAGCGGGACAATTCCGGCGGCGCCAATCCAGACCAGCGCATCAAGCGAAGCTTGCGCCACCGCCCCCGGCCGCATGCCCTCTTGCAGCCCGACCAGGTCGAGCGCGAAACCGCCATAGAGCGGCCCGACGGCTCCGCCCAGCTTGGACGTGAACTGCAGCACGGCATAGAAGCCACCCTCCTGCCGCAGGCCCGTTTCGGCTTCATGCTCGTCGGTCAGATCGGCGGTCAGCGAAGCGATCGCGACGATCCGCAGGATGAAAAAGCTCATGAAAACCGCGTTCTGGATGACCAGGATCGCGAAGATCACCGGATCGCCATTGTCCGGGATCAGGTCGAACCAGCGCAGCAGATAAGGCCAGGACAGGTCGAGCATCATCACCACCACCGCCCATTTGACGATATCATGCTTCGGCATTCGCCGACCGGCCGTCTTCAGGAAGATCATCGCGATCGGCACCGCGATCAGCACCGAAATGCCGAGCAGCAGTCCCGTCTCGGTCGCCGGCAATTCCCAGAAATAGGTCCAGAAGATGATATTGAGCGCGACCGTGATGCCATAGGACGCGGTCGCGCCCAGATCATAGGCGAGCAGGTTGCGGAAATTACGGTTGCGAAAGGTGGACAGGAAATCGCGCCACAGTCCCAGAAATCCGGGCGTCGAGGGTTGGCGCGCAGGGTCAATCTGGCCGTGGCTGACATATTTCCAGGTTCCGGCGATACAGGCCGCGGCGGTGATCCAGACGATTAGCGCCGACAGCCATCCGTAGGTCACGTAATTGCTGGCAACAAAGCGGCCATCGCCGCCCGCGCCTTCGTCAAACAGGAAATAGAGACAGGTGGACGGCAGCAGCAGCGTGGTCAGAAACATGAACGCGGTACGCTGCCCCATCAGCGCGCTGCGGTCGTGATAATCCTGGGTCATTTCCGCGACCAGAGCATAATGCGGGATCGAGAAAAAGGTCAGCGCGGTGCGGATCCAGACCGAACAGGCCAGCAGCCACCCCGCCACCCATAGCTGGTTGCCCAGCACGAAGTCCGGCGGCATGAACAGCGCGATAAAGCCAAGGCCCAACGGCACGGTGCTGCAGATCATGAACGGATGCCGCCGCCCCCAGCGGCTCTTGAAGCGGTCGGACCAGCTGCCGACCATCGGATCCGACACCGCATCCCAGACCAGGCTGAGCGACAGGACGATCCCCGTCGCCGTCCCGCTAAGCCCCAGCACCTGCGTGTAGAACAGCAGGACGAACATGATATAGGCCGCTTCCATGACCGCATAAACCGCGCCGCCGAGACCATATGACAGGCGGTTGGGGAGGGTCAGGTGCAGGGGGGGTGGCTCTTGCTTATTCACACTGATGTCAGCGTCGCACAATAGGGCGTCTGAAGCTATCGAAATTATGATATTATATGCGCGGCATTCGGATTATGGTGACAGTTTACCAAATACACCAATGGCCCGTCATCCATGGGCATTTTTGCCAAAGCGCTTGCCTTTACCAATGAACCCGCACCATCTAATCTCCGGCAATCGGAAACCACCGGCAGACCACCGGGAGACGATGCCTGGATCGAGCAGACTGAAGCACAGAGCGGGCGGTCGTTGAAGCCGAAGAAACGGAGGCCTAAGAAAAGGCGTTTGTCGGGGGATAATTTGTGTATTTAGTAAACTGGCACCGTATTGGTTCGGAGCTAGGCGAACCACGCTAGCGACGGTGATCGGTAGCGTGGGAATTGCCGTATTTGGTGGGTATAAAGCCAACCGCGACTTGGAGAGCTGCAGTGAATAACAATCAGCAGGCGCCGTCGAGATGGAAGCCTTACACGCCGGTCATATATGCTGTGCTTGCATATATGGTAGCAGATATTTTTTTGACAATCGCTGGCTCTCGATTGCAATTGCTTGTGCTGGGGGAATTATATCATCGG
>JAGPVK010000086.1 GCA_018067055.1 Sphingomonadales bacterium
ATTTTCATCAAGGACATGGACGGCCAATTGCGGCAGATCGGCATTGGCGACATGATTGTCGGCAAACATGTCGGCCGCATGATGGGCGCGCTCGGTGGCCGGGTCGGTGCCTATCGGGATGCACTGGAACAAGGTGCCGACCTGCGCGAGGCGATTGTCCGCAATATTTTCCGAGGCGAGCAGCCGGACCGCGCCGCGCTGGACCTTCTTGCCAGCCGGTTGACCACCTATCATGCCGCTCTGCAAAAATGCGATACAGACTCTATCATTGCCGGCCAGCTGCCGGCCAGCGGACCGGTTGCATGATGGAAGCGCCGGAATTTTCTCATATCGTCAAACTGTCGGAAATCGGCTCCACGCCGCGCACCGGCACGCTGTCTGCTAGCGAGGAAGAGCGCAGCAAACTGGCGCAGAGGTTCGATCTGCCAAAAATTACCTCGCTGGACGCTAGCTATAGCTTGCTGGCCGGCGGCGACCGGATCAGTTTTACCGGGCGGCTCGAATCCGACCTGCAACAGCGCTGCTCCGTGACCGGAGAAAGCTTTCAGGTCCGGCTGCGCGAACCATTTGATATTGCCTTTGTGCCCAAGCTGGAAATTGAGGGTACCGACGAAGAAATCGAGCTGACCGAGGACGATTGCGACGTCATCGAATATGAACATGGCCAGCTCGACCTCGGCGAAGCCATCGCCCAAACCCTCTATCTGGCACTCGCTCCGTTTCCACGCGGCCCCAATGCCGATGTTGTGGCGCAGAAAATCCTTACATCAGAAGAAGAAGCTGGTCCGTTCGGGGCGCTGGCAGCGCTGAAGGACAAGCTGACCTAGACCGTTTCTTTCTCGGTCTTGCGTTCCGCAGCATTGATCAGGCGCTTTTGCAATCCGTTCAAGCGCTGCTTGCTGGTAATTTTACCGCCCAGCAAGTCGGTGATGTAGAATGTATCGACCGCGCGCTCGCCATAGGTTGCGATATGGGCGCTGTGCACCGTCACCTTGGATTCGAACAGCGCATAGGACAATTCGTTGAGCAAAGCCGGTCGATCCTGCGCGTTGACCTCGATCACGGTAAACCGGTTGGACGCGTCATTGTCGACCAGCGCGAACGGCGTGATTGCAAAGGCACCAGCGCGCGAGTGCGCCAGTGGGCGCGCATCAAGCTTGGTTGAAAGCTTGGTCCGGTTCGCCATCGCATCTTCAACTGCCTGTTTCAGCCGGTCGAGCTGCCCCTTCTCTGAAAACGGCTTGCCGCGCGGGTCCTGAACGAGGAAATTGTCCAGCGCCATGCCATCGCGGGTGGTGTGGATGCGCGCATCGATGATATTGCCACCCGACACATGGATACCCCCAGCGATCCGGTAAAATAGCCCCGGATGATCCGCTGCATAAACGGTGATCAAGGTGGCACCGCGTTCGGGATAGGCATCGGCGAAAATCGCCAGGTCCGTGTCCCCGGCATCCAGCACGAGCTGCGCATTTTGGGCGATGATATCGTCCGGCTCGGCGATCCAGTAGGCATCGGTGAACCGCTTGCTCAGCTTGTTGAATTCGGCTTCCGGCAGGTTGAGCGCCTCGGCCAGAACCGCTTTTTTCTCGTCAATCCGTTCCTTGCGGCCACGCTGCTTGTGACCGAGCAGCAGCATTTCCTGCGCAGCTTCGAACAGGTCGGTCAGCAATTGTCGTTTCCAGCTGTTCCAGACGCCTGGCCCGACCGCGCGAATATCAACCACAGTCAGCACAGTGAGATGGCGGAGCCGTTCGACGCTTTTCACCTGGCTGGCGAAATCCTGAATGGTCTTGAAATCCGACAGATCACGCTTGAAGGCAACCGCCGACATCAGCAGGTGATTGCGAACCAACCAGGCAACCAGTTCGGTTTCATGCGGTTTCAGGCCCAGCCGCGGACAGAGCTTCATCGCCACTTCTGCGCCCAATATGCTGTGGTCGCCACCGCGGCCCTTGGCAATGTCATGCAACAGTGTCGCGACGAACAGCACCCGCCGATTTTGCAATTTTTCCATTGTCGCGGTGCTGTTGGGATGGTCATCGACGAGATCACCCCGGCCGATTTTTGCCAGCAGGCCGATCGCCCGGATGCTGTGCTCGTCGACGGTATAATGATGGTACATGTCGAACTGCATCTGCCCGACTACGCGGCCGAAATCGGGGATGAATCGTCCAAAAATCGCTGCTTCGTTCATCCAGCGCAGCACCAGTTCGGGATCACGCGGCGAGCAGAGCACATCGAGGAACAGCTTGTTGGCGCGGGGATCCTTGCGAATCTTGTTGTCAATCAGCTTGGCATCGCGCCGGGCCACCCGCATCGCCAGCGGATGGATTTCCAGTTCGTGCTTGTCGGCCAGCCAGAAAATTTCCATCAACCGGACCGGATCTTCCTCAAAGAATTTTTCATTGGGCAAGGCGAGCCGTCCGCGATCCAGCACAAAGCCATTAAGCTTCTTTGGTTTTCGAGTGAGCGACGGCAGGAACCGGCGCACTCCGGCATTGTGCGTCTCGTCGAGATGGGCGAGGAACACACCGGTCAGGTTGCCGACCACTTTTGCGTTCAAGAAATAATATTGCATGAACCGTTCGACCGAGGACTTGCCGGGTCGATCGGCAAAGCGCATCCGCCGCGCCACCTCTGGCTGCAGGTCAAAGGTCAGCCGATCTTCCGCCCGGCCGGTGATATCGTGCATATGGCAACGCACGGCCCAGAGAAAATTGGCTGCCTTGCGAAAGCGTTTGAACTCGTCGGCGGTGAGCAGGCCAACATCCACCAGTTCGGCAGCGGAGGTCACCCGATGGATATATTTGCCGATCCAGTAGAGCGTCTGCAAATCGCGCAGGCCGCCCTTGCCTTCCTTTACATTGGGCTCGACAACATAGCGACTGTCGCCCATTTTCACATGGCGGGCATCGCGCTCGGCCAGTTTTTGCGCCACGAAACTACTGTCGGTTCCGGCGACGACATCGTTGAAGAACCGCTGCTTGGCTTCTTCATAAACCCCGGTATCGCCCCAGATATAGCGACCCTCGAGCAAGGCGGTGCGGATCGACAGATCCTCCCTCGCCATCCGCACCATTTCATCAATGGAACGGCTACTCTGGCCGACCTTGAAACCGAGATCCCATAGCCAGTAGAGCATCGCCTCGACAGCCTGCTCGGTCCAGCTGGTGTTCTTGTGGGGCGTCAGGAAAGCAATATCGACATCGCTGTGCGGTGCCATTTCTCCGCGTCCGTACCCACCGACCGCCATCACCGCGATCCGCTCTCCCGAGGACGGGTTGCTTACCGGATATTGGTGATAGACCGCGATATCATGGATCAACCGGACCAGTTGATCGACCAGAAAGGATTGCGCCGCCGCCATTTCGTGACCCGCCGAGGGCCGTTTCAGCAAGCGCTTGCTAATCTCCGCGCGGCCGTCATTGAGCGCGTCCTGCAGCAGCGGCAGGATTTTTGCCCGCGCCTTGGCCATGCCATGCTCGGCAATCAGGCTGTCAATTTCTCCCGCCAGCAACCGACGATTGATAATATCCCGCTGCCGGGTGATCCGCGTCGCAGGGTCAGCCGGTGCAGCCGGAATATTGGCGCGAACGTTCATCCGGTTGAGGCCAGTTCGTCACGATGCTTTTTCGCCAATACGATTTTTGCAATTTTCGCGGTACCGAGTTTCGGCAGCGGCTCGTCATATTGCCAGATATGCACCGGCATTTTGAAAGGTGCGAGCTGGTGCTTGAGCGCTTCCAGCAATTCCTCATCGGTCAGGCTGAAGCCATCTTTCGTGTGATAGACCAATGCCGGAACTTCTCCGAACCGTTCGTCGGGAACGCCAAAAATACAGGCTTCCGCAACCGCCGGATTGGCGTAGACGGCGGCTTCGACTTCCTGACAGCTGATATTCTCACCACCGCGGATGATGATCTCCTTCTTGCGGTCGACAATATAGAGATAGCCCTCGGGATCGAGATAGCCGATGTCACCGGTGCGGAAATAGCCGTCGTCGGTAAAGGCATCCCGGGTGGCTTCCTCGTTATTCCAGTAGCCGGTGAAATTGGCAGAGGTGCGGATGCAGACTTCGCCGCGCTCACCCTGCGCCATTTTGTTGCCGTCATCGTCAAGGATCGCGACATCGACAATCGGCGGGGTCGCCCGACCGGTGCTGTCCGGCTTCTCGAGATAATTTTCATTCTGGTTGGAGCAGCCGACACCATTGGTTTCGGTCAGGCCGTAACCGATCACCGGGTAGCCATCGCCCATTTTCTCCTTGATCCGGCGAACATGCTCGACCGGACGCGGTGCACCGCCAGCGGCCATGGTGACACAGCTGCTGAGATCATATTTGTCGAAATGCGGGTGCGAATAGATTTCCATGCTCATCAGCGGCACGCCGACAAAATAGGTCACGCGCTCCTTCTCGATCAGCCGCATGGCCTCTTCCGCATCCCATTTGTTGAGCATCACCAGCTTGCGCCCGATGGCGTAGCTGACCAGGACCAGCGGTACCGACGCGGTGACATGGAACAAGGGAACGCACACCATCGCGGTCGGCTGGCCTTCCGGCATCTTGCCAGCCTCGGTCATGATATTGACCAGTACCAGCACCGTGCCGACAAAACTCATGGCGCCCTGCACCACCGAGCGATGTTCGGCATAGGCGCCTTTCGAGCGACCCGTGGAACCGGAAGTAAACAGGATTGTTGCATTGTCTTCGGGGGCCATCTGCGGCAGCGGGGTTTCCGCACCGCCGCCTTTTTCGAGCATGACCTTCAGCCCTTCCAGCGGCAATTTATCATGTTCGAAGACAAGCAGTTCGGCACCATGGTCGCGCTTGGATTCGACCAGTCGCTGGGCCCGCTGATAGTCGGCAAAGACATAGCGACAGCCGACATCCTCGATCCCGTCGGCCAGTTCATCGCCTCGCCACCAGCCGTTCAGCTTGGTTGAAACACCGCCTGCCATGGTGATCGCCATGTCGAGAATGACCCAGTTGGCGGAATTGCGCGCAGCGATTCCAATCCGGTCGCCTTTCTGAACGCCATAGCCTTCGATCAGCCCGCCAGCCAAGGCGCGGGCAGCGGCATAAGCCTCTCCAAAGGTCAGGCGGATGTCGCCGTCTACCAGAAATTCCTTGTCGGCATGCATGTGACAGAAATAGGCGAAATAATCCGATACATTCTGCGGAGCGTTCTTGAAGATCGGCATGTCGACGCCGTATTTGTTGATGGTGTCGAGTTCCAGCAACTGACCAGGCTGAGTCAGCGCCTCCAGCGTTTTATCAATTATCACATCCAGTTCAGAGGTCGCCATTATTCAAGTCTCCCGTTGTTCCCTCTTGGTATAGGGGAATTTCCCTTTATATGGACAGGAAACCACACGGGGAAAAGAGTTGATTGATATTATCTTGGCCAATGCGGCACAGTTTACGCGGTTTGAGGAGTTGGGCGTCTCCCCGAATGCGCTCGACCTCGGGTTTTTCCAGCTCAAATGGTATTCGCTGGCCTATCTCGCCGGGATATTGATTGGCTACTGGTATCTGACCAAATTGATCGACCAGCCGGGTTCGCCGATGGCACGACGGCATGCCGATGACATGATCTTCTGGGCGACGCTCGGGATCATCGTCGGCGGCCGCCTCGGTTATATATTTTTCTACAACCCCTCTATCCTGGAAAATCCGCTGGATATTTTCAAAGTCTGGCAAGGCGGCATGTCCCTGCACGGCGGCACTCTAGGCGTAATCCTCGCAATATGGTGGACCTCGCGGCGAGAGAAGCTCAGTTTTCTGCGCATGTGCGATTATATCGCCTGCGTTATTCCCTTCGGCCTATTCTTTGGCCGCCTCGCCAATTTCGTCAACGGTGAGCTATGGGGTCGCGCGACTGATGTGCCTTGGGCGATCATTTTCACGCAACAGGCAGCTGGCGAAGTCGCTCGCCATCCCAGCCAGCTCTATGAGGCTGGTCTCGAAGGTATCCTCTATTTCATCATCCTGTCTTTGCTTTTCTGGAAAACCGATGCCCGGTATCAGCCAGGCAAGCTGGTCGGTGCCGGCTTGCTGGTCTACGGCTTCAGCCGGTTCACCGTCGAATTTTTCCGCGAGCCGGATGCCCAGCTCACCTGGCTGGTCGAACAATCGGGCTTCAGCATGGGCCAATGGCTGACAGTGCCGATGATATTGCTTGGTGCGTGGCTGGTCATTACCGCGAAAGGCCGACGCGCACGCATCGAACCGGTGGCCGGAGACAAGAGCGTTGCCTGACGGCATCAAGGCGGACCACCCCACTGCAGCGCATATCATCGCGGACAAGATCGACCGCGAAGGTCCAATATCGCTTGGCGAATATATGGCGATCGCCAATGCGCATTATTATGCGAGCAAGGACCCGCTCGGCGAAGAGGGTGACTTTGTCACGGCGCCGGAAATCAGCCAGATGTTCGGAGAAATTGTCGGGATCTGGCTAGCCGACCTGTGGCTTCGCAAAGGCTCACCCGGACATTGTCACTATGTCGAACTGGGGCCGGGGCGCGGTACTTTGGCGCATGATGCGCTGCGGTCCATGGGCAAATTCGGCTGCCGTCCGGAGGTTCATTTTGTCGAGACCAGTCCGGTTCTGAAAGCCCGACAGGCACAGCTCCATCCCGAAGCGATATGGCATGACGACATTTCGACGCTGCCGGATGACGGACCGCTGCTGATCGTCGCCAACGAATTTTTCGACGCCCTGCCAGTCGAACAATATGTCGCGACTTCTGGCGGCTGGCGCCGGCAGATGGTGGCGCGGGATCGCAGCAAATTTGTGGCGACCCCGAGTATCGAAACAGCAGCGGATCAGATCAGCGGCAGCGCCAGCGGATTTCCGGACGGCACGATATTGGAACGCTCGCCAGTCAGTGTGGAGGTGGCAGGCGATCTTGGCAATCGTCTGGCGAAACAGGGCGGAACGCTGCTGATCATCGATTATGGCTATGCCAGGCCGGGCACTGGCAGCACCTTGCAGGCGGTGAAGGATCATATGCCGATCAGCCCGTTTGACTGCCCCGGCGCGTCCGATCTCACCGCCCATGTCGATTTTCATACATTGGCCAATATCGCGCGGACGCGAATGCTGTCCGTGCACGGTCCAACGCAGCAGGGCCAGTGGCTGAAGTCTCTCGGCATTGATCAGCGCGCTGCGGCGCTGATTGCGGCGTCCCCGAAACAGGCCGACGCGATCCGGGCTGCGCATCAGCGGCTGACCCATCCAGAAGAGATGGGGTGCCTGTTCCAGGTGATGGCGACCACAGCGATCGACTGGCCGCAACCCGAGGGATTCAGCTACGGCGAGGAATAATTGGATTTGTTAGCGGGCTAGCCAACCCATTCGGCGACATCGGCTGCCACTTTGTTAGCCGCCTTGTTCAGCCCTTCTCCAACCGGGCCCGGTTCCGCAGCATAGACGGACTCACTGGCTTCGAAGCGTTTCTTTTCGACCGGCTTGTCGTCGGTCATTTTCACCGCATCATAGGTGACGGTGACCTTCAGGCTGGGACCATCGAGGCCGAAATTGACCAGTTCGCCGGTGATATAGGTTTGTGCCAATCCGCCTGCTTCGGCAGCGGTCAGCACCAGCCGGTTATTTCTAGCGGCGATCGTCTCGCTGAGCAGATCCTGAAACAGGCGTGCCGGCTTGTCGACCCAGACAGCGTCCTTCAGATAGGCAATGCCGGTGCCACTGGTCTGCACGGGCACGCGAATGGTATTCAGCTTTTGCGGAGCAGCGGGTAGCGCCACCACCAGCGAGCCGGCTTGCGGACCGCTCTGCGTGGCTCCGGCGGACAGTTTCTGGTCCGGCGACAGCGACAGCAAGGACGGCGGCGGTTCGGCTCCACCGAAACTGACACAGCCGCCGAGCGCTGCGGTTGCGGCCAGCAGACCGACGGCTTTCAAAAATCGCGATTTGCTCATCATATCTGCCCCTTCATTGTCCTGGCTCATAGTCGGGCAGTGCTGGTGCCGACAATAACGACCCTGCCCCACCCTGGTCCAGTCGTTCGGTCACATTGGTCATGGATTTGGTCAGCGCCTGCATGTCCTGGACCAGCTGGTCCACTTCGGGCAGCGTCTTTTTGGAAAAATGCTCAGCGCCAGGCTGTGCATTTTTCAGAACCCCTTCCAGCGCCCGGAGGCTCTTGTCGGCAGCATCCAGCGTATTGGCCAGATTCTTGGCTATCGGTTGGCCGTTGTTGGTTAGAAATTCATTGGTACTGTCCGCTACAAGCGATAGCTTCTCGGCGGTCACACCAGCATTGCGAATGGCGATCCGCGCTTCTGCCATCAGCGCCTCCAGCGCCGGCGCCTGTTGGGCCAGACTGCCGGTCAACTTGTCGGTATTGGCCAATATACCGCTGATCGATTTCTGATTCTTGTCCGACAACAATTCCGTCAGCCGTTCGGTCAAAGTTGCCAGCCGTTCCACCACCAACGGAGCGCTGTTGAGCAATTCGCCCAGCGCTCCCGGCTTGGTCGGGATCACCGGCACCCCTTCCGGGCCGAGTTCGGTGATCGGCGGGGCCCCTTTTTTGGCTCCATCAAGCTGGATATTGGGCGGTGCAGTGAAGCTGACGCTCTGGATTGTGGCGGTGGTGCCTTCGAGGATCGGCGTGTCCTTGCTCACCGCAATGCGCACGCGGACAAAGTTCGGGTCCTTTTTCCACAATTCAACCTTGATCACCTGCCCCGAGGGTACACCGGCAAAGGTTACGCCCGTTCCCGAGGCCAGTCCGCCTACCGATTGGGAAAAGAATATGTCATATTGCTTGGTCTCGCCGTCACCAAAGCGGACGATCCAGACCAGAAAGGCCGCGACAAGCGCCAGCATCGCCAAAGTGACAACACCGACAAGGATATGGTTGGAGCGCGTTTCCATCTATCTCACCTCTATGACGAGCGGTGCCGTCACCTGCAACAATTCTCTCATTTGCTTCGCAAACCTCATCCCAGCACCTTTTTCCCGGCGGAGGCCAACCGGCCGCGCGGGCCGTTGAAATATTCCTGGATCCAGGGATGGTCCAGCGCGAGCAGTTCGTCGATCGTGCCAACCGCGATCACACGCTGGTCAGCGAGCACCGCGACCCGGTCACAAATCGCGTGCAGCGTATCCAGATCGTGGGTGATCAGGAATACGGTCAAGCCAAGGGTCTGCTGCAATTCCTTGGTCAGATTGTCGAATGCGGCAGCGCCGATCGGATCCAGACCAGCAGTCGGCTCATCGAGAAACAGCAGTTCCGGATCGAGCGCCAGCGCCCGGGCGATACCGGCCCGTTTGCGCATCCCGCCGGACAGTTCGGACGGATATTTAGGCGCTGCATCGGGCGGCAGACCGGACAGACAGACCTTGTATTTGGCAACTTCGCGCCGGAACTCACGGTCCATATCCGGATAGAATTCGCGGATCGGTACCATCACATTTTCGGCCACGGTCAGTGTCGAAAACAGCGCGCCACCCTGAAACAGGACACCCCAGCGCTTGCGAATTTCGATCGTGTGGGAATCGGATTTACCCAATATCTGTTCGCCGAAAACCCTGATCTCGCCTTCCTTCGGTGTCTGCAGCCCGATAATCGAACGCATCAGCACCGATTTGCCGGTGCCGGATCCGCCGACCACACCGATGATTTCGCCGCGATGCACGTCGAGATCGAGATTGTCGTGCACCACCTGCTCGCCGAAGGCGTTGCGCAGTCCGTGGACGCTGACGATCGGACCTTCATAGTCGGGATCATATGTGATCGCTTTGGAATCGAGCATCAATTCCATCCGATCCAGGTAAAGAAGACCGCGAAAAAGGCGTCGAGGACGATGACCAGAAAAATCGCCTGGACAACCGCGGCGGTGGTCCGCTTGCCGACATCCTCGGCATTGCCCTTGACTTGCATGCCCTGATAACAGCCGGTAATCGCAATGATCGCACCGAACACCGGCGCCTTGACGAGCCCGACATAGACGTCGGTCAGCGGTACAACCTCCCGGATACGGGAGAAAAATGTCGCTGGCGGGATATCCAGTTCGACCCAGCTCAGCAGGCCGCCGCCGATGATCGCAACAACCGATGCATAGAAACCGAGCAGCGGCAGCATGAACACCGCGGCGATAAAGCGCGGCAGCACCAGCGCCTCGATCGGCGACACGCCAATCGTCCGCATCGCGTCAATTTCCTCGGTCAGCTTCATCGTGCCGATTTGCGCGGCAAAGGCCGAGCCGGAACGGCCCGCCACCATGATCGCGGTCATCAGCACACCTAGTTCGCGCAGCGTCAGCCGGCCGACAAGGTTGACGGTGAACACTTCCGCACCAAATTGCCGCAGCTGCACCGCGCCCTGTTGCGCAATTACCAGCCCGATCAGAAAGCTCATCAGGCCGACGATACCGAGCGCACGAACGCCGACGACGTCAAAACGCTGGACCACGGCATTCCATCTGATCTGGCCGGGATGCCGGACCAGTCGAAAGAAACCGATGATGATCGCACCGAAAAAGCCAACCAATCCGGTCAATGTGGTAAAGGCTATGGCGGTTGCCTCGCCGACCTCGCTAACCACCCGGATCACCGGATTGAGTGGTTCCGGTCGGATTTCGGTCGGCTGGTCAGCCCCCGCCACGGCCGCAATCAGCCGCTTTGCATCGTCATCCGCACCGACAATCGCGGCTTCCGTATCGCGCGCTGTGCGGTGAATGAGCCAGGCTCCGACAGTATCGACATAGCCGGTTTCGGATATATCCAGCGCCTTGACGTCGCCGCCATATTCTCGCAGCCGTTCCGGCAAATCTCCAATGCTGGCAATCGAAAGATCGCCGGAAAAACGCAGCGTAACCGCTCCGTCTTCGGCTGTCTCTTCGACAAAATCGCTGGGCATCGACATCATCTCTATAGGTGACGGAAATTGTGGCAAAGCTCAAGCGATTAAACCGCTCAAATATTTGGTGCTTTTACGACCATGATGCTATGGCACCGCCCGAACGGCAACTTCGGGACAGCATGCAAAAAATATCGCTTTACGACATGGACCGGACGATCACCGTGCGCGGGACCTATACGCCGTTCCTGTTTCACGTGCTTTTTGCCCGGGCACCGTGGCGGCTGGTTTTTCTGCCCCTCCTGCCCTTCGGCTTCATTGCATATGGACTCAAGCTGATCAGTCGCGGGCAATTGAAGACTTTCAACCAGCGGATGTTGCTCGGGAATGCTCCGAAACTTTCAGCATTGCGGCCGCATATCGAAAGCTTTGCCGACAAGGTGCTGCGTTCCAATCGCCACCAGAAAGCGATTGATCAGGTCGAAGCGGATCGCGCTGACGGGCGGACTCTGGTACTGGTCACCGCATCCTACGAACTTTATGCCGAAGCGATTGCCCGGCGTCTGGGATTTGATCACCTGATCGGAACGCTGCTGATGGTCGACGGTGAAGGCCGGGTGCGGCCGCAGATCATCGGCGAGAATTGCTATGATGATGCCAAGATCGGCCGGATCGAGGATCTGTTCGCCCAGCAGGGCTG
>JAGPVK010000055.1 GCA_018067055.1 Sphingomonadales bacterium
GAAGCAAAGGGACTGAGCACCACCGTCGCCGATTTGCGCTTCGCCAAACCGCTCGATCAGGAGCTGATCCGCAAATTGCTCACCACCCATGAAGTAGCGGTTACCGTAGAGGAAGCCTCCGTCGGCGGTCTTGGTGCGCATGTGCTGACTTATGCTTCCGACAACGGTCTGACCGATGCGGGGCTGAAGATCCGGACGATGAGGCTGCCCGATATATTTCAGGATCACGACAAGCCGGAGCTGCAATATGCCGAAGCAGGGCTTGATGCGGACGGCATTGTCGATACGGTGCTCAAGGCGCTGCGGCACAATAGTGCCAGTGTTGAGGATGCGGGGGCACGGGCTTGAACAAACATAGGAGTAGTTTCGAAGCATACTATTCCATTCCAAAGCTTCTTCTCTATTTGTCTGTTTGCTCGGTAATTATCATCGCGTGTTTTCTTTTGGTATTCCAAGGGCTGTCCGACCGGGTTGCGCCTCTTTCGATTGCAGGAGTAAGCGGTTTAACATTCTTTGGCAGTTTAGGGGTTTTGGTCATTTTCCGGCTTTTCAACCGCCGCGAACAAATCCGCATTGATAGCAAAGGCGTGATGGTTAGGGAGATATGGTCTTCAATCATCCCGCACGAATCAATCGAAGCGGTTGGGTTAGACAAAAATTTTCTTTGGCTTTGCTTACTTCAACCGGAAAATTATCCTGCACGTAGTCTTTACCGCCGTCTTTTTGGCAATTTGGCGAGCGGCCTTCCAAAAGGTTGCCACTACATTGTAGATAGGCAATATGATTGCTCTATCGATGAGATACTTGATGCGCTCGAGCATTTCCGTCCCAAGACTAAACATCAGCTGGAAGTTGACAGGCTTATAGCGGCATCAGGCAGTGATTGAGACTGGATTCGAAGGCTAATGGGACTTGCCTGAACAGCGATCTGTGATTAGGCGCACCCTATGCTTCCACCCAATCTCTCCCACATAGACCACTGGATCTTCGATCTCGACAATGTGCTCTATCCGGCAGAATGCGATCTCTTTGCACTGATCGATATCAAGATGGGCGAATATATTGCCCAGGCCCTGGATTGCGATCTGGTCGAAGCGCGGAAAATCCAGAAGGGCTTTTTTCACGATCATGGCACCACGCTGGCAGGACTGATGCATCATCATGGCACCGACCCGGCCGATTTCCTCGACTATGTCCATGATATCGAGATGGACCGGCTGTCTCCTGCACCGCTGGTCCGCGCCGCGATTGAAGCGCTGCCGGGCGAGAAACTTGTCTTCACCAATGCCGACCGGCCTTATGCCGAAAAGGTGCTGGAAAAACGCGGGCTGGGCGGCCTGTTCCACCAGATGCACGATATATTGGATACCGGACTCGTCCCCAAGCCCCAGACAGCCGCCTATCACAGCATGATCGCCGCTACCGGTATCGATCCGACCCGCGCCCTGTTTGTCGAAGATATGGCGCGCAATTTGCGTCCGGCGAAAGATTTGGGCATGACGACGGTTTGGATCAACACCGGGGCAGAATGGGCTGGCCGGGAACATGATCCCGCCTATATCGACCACGAAATCACCGATCTGGAAAGCTGGGTCACCGGCCTCCACAGCGCCAAGGAAGAAATAGCATCATGACCACAGCATTGCAGACCGTAATCGACGCCGCCTGGGACAAGCGCGAATCCCTCAGCCTCACGACGCAGGGCGCAGAGCGCGATGCGGTTAATCAGGCGCTGGCAATGCTCGACAACGGCACCGCGCGGGTCGCGGAGAAAAAGGATGGCCAGTGGGTCGTCAACCAGTGGCTCAAGAAAGCCGTGCTGCTCTCCTTCCGGCTCAACGACAATCATCTGATCGAAGGTCCTGGCGGCGCCAATCACTGGGACAAGGTGCCGAGCAAATTTGCAGGCTGGGGCGAAAACCGCTTCCGCGAAGCCGGCTTCCGCTCGGTCCCCGGGTCGATCGTCCGGCAGGGTGCCTTTATCGGTAAAGGCGTCGTGCTGATGCCCAGCTTTGTCAATATCGGTGCCTTTGTTGATGAAGGCACGATGGTCGATGGCTGGGCCACGGTCGGCAGTTGCGCGCAGATCGGCAAGAATGTCCATATCTCGGGTGGCGCCGGTATCGGCGGCGTGCTCGAACCGTTGCAGGCCGGTCCGGTTATCATCGAGGACGGTGCCTTCATCGGTGCCCGGGCCGAAGTCGCCGAAGGCGTCCGTGTCGGCGAAGGCGCGGTGCTCTCGATGGGCGTCTATCTCGGCGCATCGACCAAGATCGTCGATCGCATCACCGGCAAGATCTGGATCGGCGAAGTGCCGCCTTATTCCGTCGTGGTTCCCGGCACGATGCCGCCGAAAGTCAATATTGACGGCATGCCCGGGCCGAGCCTCTATTGCGCGGTGATCGTCAAGACCGTCGATGCGCAGACCCGGTCAAAGACCGGTATCAACGAATTGCTGCGCGACTGATGAGTACGCCGGCCAATCAGGTGAAGGTAACGCTGGAGCCGAATGACCACCCCTATCGCAATGGTGCCTGGACGCCAGTCTTTGATTAGCTGGACACGGATGAGCTAGAGATCATTGGCGAAATTCCGGTCGACATCGATGGCCTTTATGTCCGCGATACCGAAAATCCGGTGCATAATAGCCTGGGCCGCTATCATCCCTTTGATGGCGACGGGATGATCCACACGATCCGGTTGCAGAATGGCAAGGCGACCTATCGCAACCGCTTCGTCCGCACCGCAGGGTTCGAGGCAGAACAGCAAGCCGGCGGTCCACTCTGGCCGGGGCTGATGGGCAATCCCCATGATGCGGTGCAGCCCGGCATGACCGCGCATGGCAGCGTCAAGGACAGCAGTTCAACCGACGTTGTGCTCCATGGCGGGGCGATCCTTTCGACTTTCTACCTGTGCGGAGAAGGCTATCGGCTCGACCCGGAAACGCTGGCCACGCTGGGCCCGGCCGACTGGGTGCCAGCGCACGGCATATCCGCCCATTGCAAGGTCGACGAAGCCAGCGGGGAATTATTGTTCTTCAACTATGCGATCGAACTACCCTATCTGCAATATGGCGTGGTCGGTCGCGACAATCAGCTGCAGCATCTGGTCCCGATCGATCTGCCCGGCCCGCGCCTGCCACACGACATGGCGTTCACCAAACATTATGCGATCTTCAACGACTACCCGCTGTTCTGGAAAGAGGAGCTGTTCGAGCGCAAGCTGCGCATCCCGGCCTTCCACCCGGACATGCCGACGCGTTTCGGCATCCTGCCGCGCATGGGCCAGCCAGACGAGATCAAATGGTTCGAGGCAAAGCCAACCTACGTGCTGCACTGGGCCAATGCCTTCGAGGAGGGCGATGAAGTTGTGCTCGACGGCTATTTCCAGAACGATCCGGTGCCGCCGCCGCTGACCGATTTTCCGTCCGGTTATGAAAGCATGGGTGCCAGCCTCGATCTGCACAGCTTCAAACCGGAACTGCACCGCTGGCGCTTCAACCTGA
>JAGPVK010000095.1 GCA_018067055.1 Sphingomonadales bacterium
TGCTGCTAGTGTAATCATGGAAGCAAAGGCGGCAGAGAAAGCCGGGCTCAATCCGCTGGGTCGCTATGTCGGCATGGCTGTTGCTGGCACCAAGCCAGACGAAATGGGCATTGGTCCGGTATTTGCAATACCCAAATTGCTGGAACGATTTAACGTGAAGATGGACGATATCGGCCTTTGGGAACTGAATGAAGCTTTCGCCGTTCAGGTGCTCTATTGCCAGCAGAAGCTGGGCATTCCTGACGAACTTCTCAACGTCAACGGTGGCTCGATTTCGATCGGCCACCCCTATGGCATGACCGGAGCACGTTGCACCGGCCACGCGCTGATCGAAGGCAAACGTCGCGGCGCAAAATATGCCGTGGTCACGATGTGCATCGGCGGCGGCCAGGGCGCGGCCGGACTGTTCGAAATTTTCTAGAAATCAAAATTCAAGGGGTCGGCGGGAAATCGCCGGCCCTTTTTTATCAGGGAGAGAATATCATGACAGCAGTAGGCGTCGTCGCGACATTAACCGTAGCCGAAGGCAAAAATGCCGATTTTGAAGCGGCCTTCACCGAATTGATGGCTGCAGTGAGAGCGAATGAACCGGGCAATGAATTTTATTCGGTGTTCCAGTGCAAGGATAATCCGCAGCAATATAAGGTGCTGGAGCGTTACGTCGATCAGGCAGCACTGGATGCGCATGGCAAATCGGACCATTTCCGGGCGAGCGGTCCAAAACTGGCACCCTGTATGGCCGCGGCTCCGTCGATTGAATATTTGGGCGGAATCTAGACCGGGCTGTCTGCGGGTAAAATTCTGCCCGATTCCAAACGAAAACCATCGTTCCGGTCTTTTGCCAGCAGCCAGGGCCCGTCGAGATCGACCCATTTCGCGAGCTGCGCGAGGGCGAAAGCCGGCTGGATACCGAGCGAGGTCGACAGCATGCAGCCGACCATGATTTTCATGTCTGCTGCTTGCGCTGCGCGCGCGATCGCTATCGCCTCGGTCAAACCGCCAGCCTTGTCGAGTTTGATATTCACCGCATCATAGAAAGGCGCAATCCTTTCGACATCCGCGCTGGTGTGGCAGCTTTCATCGGCGCACAGCGGGATCGGTGATCTTATTCCGGCGAGCAGATGATCCCGTCCGGCGCTGACCGGTTGTTCGATCAGTTCGACAGAATATTGTTCCAGCCGCGCGGCTTCGGCCGCAATGTCGATGTCATTCCAGCTTTCGTTGGCATCGACTATCAAGCGAGCATCCGGAGCGCCACGATGAACCGCTGCAACCCGTTCCTGATCATTTTCACCGGATAACTTGAGCTTCAGCAACGCAAAGCCTTCGGCAGCCGCCTGACGTGCCTGTGTTTCCATCAATTCCGGCCGGCCGAGCGAAATGGTGAAAGCCGAGAGCGTTGGAGCCGGTTGCGGCAGGCCCGTCAATTGCCACAGGGCGCTGTTGCTTTTCTGGCAATCCAGATCCCAAAGCGCGCAATCGAGAGCGTTGCGGGCCGCTCCGCGGGCCATTTTCTGCAGCAGGATGGCACGAGTCAGAACCGGATACTCGGCGGCAAATCGCCTTATTTCCTCCGCGCATTCTTGTGCAGTCTCGCCTTCATAATAAATCGGAGTCGCTTCCGCCCGACCGGTGAAGGCACCGTCGGATATCTCGCAGAAGATAACATCGACATGTTCCTTGGCTCCCCGGCTGATGATGAAAGAACCAGCGACAAGCCATCGTTCGACGGTGACAGAGACTGTGAGTGTCATGTGCCGCTTCTACTGCGCGCCACCGACAGCGTCACTCAATTTGTAAAGGGGCGGCGCGGTTGCGGCAAAGTTTTTGGCTTCGTTCCGCCGGATAATTCCTTGGCGATCGGCTGTTGCTGGGCTTCCGCCGACCGGCGCGCCATATAAGTATCGAGACCGATTTGCAGCGCCACCAGCATATAGACAAAGGGCTGATACGCGATGCCGACGAACAGCGCTCCGACCAGAAAAATTATGTGGCCATGTTGCAAAGCAATAGCAAGCGGAGCCACCCATTGCTCACTTTGTTTCTGCGATTTGGAATATCTTCGTCGCAGCAATTCCATCCGCCACAGGCCGCCGACATGGATGATCAGCCAAAGTATCAGGCCAGGATAGCCCTGTTCGCCGAGCATCTCGAAATAGCTGCTGTGAAAAGCGCGGGATTCGTCTTCGACGAGCCGAGCGTCGACATCGTCCGGATCGATGCCCCATTCCTCATATTGCGTGACGTCCACCTCGGACAGTTCATAGGTCAGCTTGTTGATCCGGTAGACATCAAAACCTCCCCCGAACGGATGTTGTTTCACATAATCCAATGTCCATTGCCAGACGGCAAGCCGGGTCGATGCGGACTGGTCAGCCTGGTAATTTTCAATGGTTCCCATCCGCTCGGTGAAACTTTGCGGCAGCAACGGGATCGACAAGAGACCGATCGCTACGGCAAGACCACCATAGAGCAACCGGTAGCGGACGAAGCGCAATTGCAACACTGCCCAGACCCCGATGCATATCAGACCGGTCCGTGCCTGCGTGCCGATCGGGATGAGCAGGGCAGAGAATATCAGCGCATAGGCAAATAGCTTGACCCGCCAGTCGGGCGGGAAAATGGTG
>JAGPVK010000097.1 GCA_018067055.1 Sphingomonadales bacterium
ATTCTACACCGGTTTGCTGCTTCAGTGCATCCGCAATCTTGCGGATGTCCGCATCGGCGATCGTGCGGACCGGTTGATAGACAATAGCGGGCGGATTGAACGAGACCAGACGCATATCGGCGATCAGGATGCTCTCCAGAACCGCCGAGACTCGCCCGACCGCCTTGACCGCTTCGGTAAATTGCCCAGGCAATGCACCGGCCTGTGGCTCTATCAGGGCAACCGGCGCTGGCGCGGTCTGAGCAACGGGGGCGGCTGCCGACGGCGGCGCGTCTTGCCTTTCGGCGGTATTGGCAGTCGCCGGAACGCTCTGTTCGAGCATTTTTGCCAGCTTTCCGGGATCAGGCATGTCGGCGGCACAGAGTATCCGGAGCAGCGCCATTTCGCAGGCTTCGCGCGGCAGATGCGCTTGCTGGACTTCCTGATAGCCCTTGAGCAGCAACTGCCAGAGCCGGTGCAGGACCGGGTAGGACAGCTGATCGGACCAATCGGAAAATTGCTGTCTCGCCTCGTCCGACAAGGTTGGGTCGCTGGCTCTGCCAACCTTGAACAGGGTCACCTGATGCGACAGCGACAGCAGCCCGTTCATCAACGACAGTGGCTCCACGCCAATCCTATATTGTTCGGCGATCGCATCCAGCAACGCCGCGGAATCGCCTTCAAGCAATCTGGCGAATAGCCGCCGCACCGCACTGCGGTCGGACAGACCAAGCATATCCCTGATCTGGGCGGCCTTGACCTCGCCGTCGCCATCCATATCGGCATGGGCAATCGCCTGATCGAGGATCGACAGACCATCCCGAACCGACCCCTCGGCCGCCTGCGCGATCAGATCGAGTGCTTCCTGCTCTGCGGTCACACCTTCCTTGCCAACGATCATGCCGAAATGTTCGGACAATTGCGCGGCGCTGATCCGTTTCAGATCAAAGCGCTGGCAACGGGACAGGACAGTGATCGGAACCTTGTGCACTTCCGTGGTCGCAAAAATGAACTTCACATGCGGCGGTGGCTCTTCGAGCGTCTTCAGCAATGCGTTGAAGGCGTTTTTCGACAGCATGTGCACTTCGTCGATGATGTAGATTTTATAGCGTGCCGAAACCGATGAATAGCGCACCGCCTCGATCATCTCGCGGACGTCGTCGACGCCGGTATGGCTGGCGGCATCCATCTCGATGACATCGATGAAACTGCCTTCTGCGATGCTCCGGCAGGGTTCGCAGACGCCGCACGGATCGATCGTCGGACCGCCCTGCCCGTCTTCGCCAATGCAATTAAGCGCTTTCGCGATCAGCCTGGCGGTGGAGGTTTTGCCGACGCCACGGACACCAGTCATCAGAAAGGCATGAGCGAGCCGGTCGCGCTTGATCGCATTGCCGAGCGTCTGAACCATCGCGTCCTGCCCGATCAGCTCGGAAAATTTAGAAGGTCGGTATTTCCGCGCCAGCACCCGATAGGGCTGCGCGGTACCCGGCGCAGGTTGCGGCGGCGCATCAACGCCGGTGGCGGCGAATATATCGTGTGAATCGGACATTGGAGGTCAGTTTAGGCGAGACAATTGATCTTGTCGAAGGCTTATCAGCGAATAGCGACAACGGGTCTAAAAATTGCTGTGAGTAGGAGCCGGGCGACCCGCAGAAAAATCGTTGCGGCTGCTTCCTTCCGGACCTGACCGGGTTGGCGATGACTACGTCCACCCGACTCCCGCTGCGCATATGGTGGCACTCTGGATAAAATGCAAGCCGTTAGATGAGTGGCCTGTGACCGCTACAGGTTCTGCATATTGTGGCTTTCAATCGGCAAATGGACGGTCAGGCCATCGAGTTCGGCGGTGAGCGTGATCTGGCAGGCCAGCCGGCTGGTCCGGCGGGCTCCGGCAGCCAGATCGAGCATATCTTCTTCCATCTCGGTTGCATCGGGCAATTTGTCGAAATCCGCTGCTTCGACAATCACATGGCAGGTTGAACAGGCCATTTGCCCTTCGCATGTTCCCTCCAGCGGCTGGTCATGAATTTGCGCAACGGTGAGCAGATTGTCGCCTTCCGACGCCTCGACAGAAAGTGTGTTTTCGCCGTCAGAACTGACAAAATGGACCGTGATCTTTTTCATGATAGCTGTTTCTCCGCTGCTTGATTGATCAGGTGTGCGGCCTGCTCGACGTCGTCGATATCGTTATAGCGTCCGAACCCGAGACGGATCGAGGATTTGATCTGTGCCGGTTTCAGCCCCAGGGCAGCCAGCACATGGCTGGGCCGCCCCGAGCCGCTGGCACAGGCCGAACCGGCAGAAAAGGCGACGCCGCGAACATCGGACATCAGGCGAGCGACATCGAGCCCGTCGCGGCGGATATTCAGATTGCCCGCATAGCGTCGCTCCGTAGAGCCATTGATCGACCAGTCTCCAAACAGGCTGCGCGCCCTTTCAGCAAGATCGACAATATGGTCCATGTCGGCTTGGCGGCGATCGGCACAGAGTTTTGCCGCCGCCCCCAATCCGGCACAAAGCGCAGGAGAAAGCGTACCGGACCGCACTCCCTGTTCCTGACCGCCGCCATGGATCAGCGGCGGCAAGTCGATCCCGTCACGCACCCAAAGCGCGCCAATGCCTTTTGGCCCGTAAATCTTGTGTCCGGAAAGCGCGATCAGGTCCGCCTGCTGCGGCAAGTCGATCCGGCCAAAACCCTGCACCGCGTCGCAGAGCATCAGCGCGCCAGCTTCATGGGCCATTGCCGCTATCTGTTCGACCGGCTGAATGGTTCCGATTTCATTATTGACCAGCATCGCACCCACCAGCGCGGTCTTCTCGCCCAAACATGCTTCCAATGCTTCCAGTACGATCAGCCCATGGGCATCGACGGGCAGCAATGTCGTTTCGAATCCCTGTGTCCGGTACCAGAGCGCCGTGTCGCGCACGGCGGCATGTTCGGTGTCGATGACGGCGATCTGGTCGCGCCCGTGCCGGGTTCGGGCCGCGCCGAATGCCAGATTGATCGCTTCGGTCGCACTGCCGGTGAAAATCACCCGTCCGTTCTGCGGCAGCAAGGCGGCAACCTGCTCGCGAGCGACTTCGACCGCAGCGGCGGCTTGCCGGCCCATCACATGCGGACTGTGCGGATTGCCGAAATTGTCTTTCAGCCAGGGCAGCATCGCATCGAAAACCTCGGGTGCGAGAGGCGTGGTTGCCTGATTGTCGAGATAGATGGGGATCATCAATCGGTCTCAGGCGCGCCTGGCTTCTGCGTATATCGACTTCCATTTGTCGATGAAGGCATAGATATGGGTCCGGCTGGTATCGCGGCCAATACTGACCCGGATCACTTCGCGCGCCACTTGCGGGTCCGTGCCCATCGCCTCGAGCACATGGCTGGTCTTGAGCGTTCCCGACGAACAGGCACTGCCGGCGGACACTGAAAAACCAGCCATATCGAATTTGATCAGTTGCGTATTCGCGGCAACGCCGGGCATATGGTAACTGGCAATGGTAGCGATGCGCGGCGCCTTTTCGGCAATCACCGCGCCGCCTTCCTTGCGGATCGCGTCATCCAGATGCTGGCGCAGTTCTGCCGCTCTTCCGGCCCAGTTCGCCGGCGCTTCCAGGGCTGCGGTCATGCCCATGATATAGGGCAGATTCTGGGTACCGGAGCGATAGCCCTGTTCCTGGCCGCCATCGGCCTGGAGCAACCGGAGATCCTTGACCAGGAGCGCACCGACACCCGGCGGGCCGCCGAATTTGTGGCCAGCAACAATGATCAGATCGGCGTCCGGTAATGGCAATTTCCCGACAGATTGCGCGCAATCTGTCAACAGATAGCTGCCCCGGTCACGCACCACCTTGGCCAGCGCATCCATATCCTGCATCACCCCGGTTTCATTGTTGACCGACTGGATCGCTACCAGAGCCGGGCCCTCGGTGCCTTTCAGCAGATGGTTCAGATTCGTCGGCAGCACCATGCCGTTCATGTCGACCGGGATCGATCTGGCGTTCTGTGCGAATCGCAAAACCACGTCATGTTCGACTGGCGAAACAAATTGGATGGCGGGTTTGGACTTGGTCAGCGCGATCTGGATCGCTTCGCTCGCCCCGCTGGTGAAAAT
>JAGPVK010000107.1 GCA_018067055.1 Sphingomonadales bacterium
ATTTACGCCGGTAGCGGAAATACCATACATCATGACCCTGACGGCGCGCCTTGGCTTCATAGCGCGTTTCCGGCCAGCCACCGGGACGGATCATCCAGTCCTTCGGACTTTCGCACAGCCAGTCAAATTCGTCGCGCTGGTTCATGATCATGCAAGCCCATTCCAGATAGACCGGATGGTCCGTGCCGAAACGAAATTCCCCGCCCGGTTTCAGCTTTGCCGCGATCAGATCGACCGGGCCATGATTCATGAACCGCCGTTTGGCGTGACGCGCCTTCGGCCAGGGATCGGGATGCAGCAGATAGACAAAACTCAGCGTGCCATCCGGAATCCGCTCCAGCACGTCGAGCGCATTGCCCATGTGCAGGCGGACATTGCCGAGATGCTGATCGCGCACATGCTGCAACGCGCCGACCACGCCATTGAGGTAGGGTTCGCAGCCGATAAAGCCATGATCGGGCAACATGTCGGCACGAGCCGCCAGATGTTCGCCGGCGCCAAATCCGATTTCGAAATGCAGCGGACGGTCGCCGCCAAACAGCGACGCCGCAGTCACCGGACCTTCGACGGGAACGGCGATTTGCGGCAGCAATTTCTCGACCAGTCCCACCTGCTGATCGCGCAGCGCATGGCCCTGACGCCGACCATAGAGCTGGCGAATGGTGGTCGGATCGCCGTCTTTAAATGCGGTCATCGCTGGTGATCTTGTATCGTGGAGATCGCCTTCAGAAAGCGGCTTTCAGCGCATCCACCAGATCGGTCTTTTCCCAGGTGAAAAAATCACCGTCCGCCTTGCGGCCGAAATGGCCATAAGCGGCGGTTGGACCGTAAATCGGCTTGTTCAGACCGAGGTGGGTACGGATGCCTTTGGGGGTCAGACGCACCAGCTGCGGCAAGACTTCTTCAAGCTTCTCTTCGCTCACCGTGCCGGTGCCGTGCAGGTCGACATTGATCGACAGCGGTTCGGCAACACCGATCGCGTAGGACAGCTGGATGGCGCAGCGCTTGGCGAGTCCGGCAGCGACAACATTCTTCGCCAGATAACGCGTGATATAGGCAGCCGAGCGATCCACCTTGGTCGGATCCTTGCCGGAAAAGGCGCCGCCGCCATGCGGGCTGGCGCCGCCATAAGTATCAACGATGATCTTGCGTCCGGTGAGACCGGCGTCGCCATCAGGACCACCAATTTCGAACCGTCCGGTCGGGTTGACGTGAATCACCGTCTTGTCGGTGATAAAGCCTTCCGGCAGCACCTGATGGAAAACGCCCATCACATAGTCGCGCAATTCCTGATAGAGCGCAGGATTGTCGCTGTCCTTGTAATAGCCAGGCGCGTGCTGCGTCGAAACCACCAGTGCGACGGCCTCGACCGGCACTTCATTGACATAGCGCAGAGTCACCTGACTCTTGCTGTCGGGTTCCAGAAACGGGGCTTTGCCGCTGTGGCGGTCCATCGCCATCTGTTTCAATATCTGGTGTGAATATTGTAACGTGGCTGGCATCAGGTCGGGCGTTTCGTCACTGGCATAGCCGAACATGATGCCCTGGTCCCCGGCGCCTTCATCCTTGTTACCGCTTTCATCCACGCCCTGCGCAATATGCGCCGATTGCGGGTGCAGGTAATTTTCGAAGGTCAGATTCTGCCAGTGAAAGCCGTCCTGCTCATAACCGATTTTCCTGACGGTTTCCCGGACAGCGGTCTGGATTTCTTCCTGCGCTCCGGGTGCCCAGTTGCCGTCCGTATCAATCATGCCCTTGCCGCGGACTTCGCCAGCCAGAATCACCCGGTCGGTCGTGGTCAAGGTTTCGCAAGCAACCCGGGCTTCCGGATCCTTGGAAAGGAACAGATCTACAATGGCGTCAGAAATCTGATCAGAAACTTTGTCTGGATGGCCTTCAGAGACCGATTCGGAGGTGAAAATAAATTCTGAACGCATGATAAATTCCTGATTTTTGGTCAGAAACAGGCTGACCGATGTGACATAAGGAAATGTTTATATGTGCTTTAACGGGCACGTACCCGGATGGCAATGGCCGATAGCAGCAAAATAATCGCCAAACCGAGCGGCAGGGCATTGCCAAAACGGGCAAAAAGCGTGGGTGCCTTCGCCTGCGGCAGGCTGCTGTCAATCCGGCCCGCCTGCCCCATCGGCACACTGGCTCTGATCGTTCCGTTGGCGTCGATCACCGCCGAAATACCGGTCGGCGTGGAGCGGATCACAGGCAGCCCCTCTTCGATTGCCCTGAGGCGCGCCTGCGCCAGATGCTGCGGCGGGCCCCAGCTGCCAAACCAGGCATCATTCGAGGGGTTGAAAATGAAATCCGGACGGTTATCGCGGTCGACAACCTGTCCCGAGAAGATGATTTCATAACAGACCTGAATGCCAGCCTTGCCAAATTTTCCCAGATCGATCGAACGGGCGCCGGGACCCGGCCAGAAATCAAAATCACCGGGAGCCAAACGGGACAGGCCAATCGCCGAGAGGAACGGCCGCATCGGCAAATATTCGCCATAGGGCACCAAGTGAGCCTTGTCATAGCGCCCCAGCAATTCATGCTGCGCATCCATCGCAAAGACACTGTTGCGGGCACCGACTGCGCGGTCGCCGGCTTCATCAAATTCCAGCTTGAGGGCACCCAGCACCAGCAGATCGCCGGGCTTCATCAGCGAAGCCAACTGCTGACGGACAAATTCCGGCGGACGACCGTAATAA
>JAGPVK010000113.1 GCA_018067055.1 Sphingomonadales bacterium
GAAACAATCACCGCGACCGACGACCTGAAATTGACCCCGCCCGATCCGGTGGTTGCTGTTGCACCCGAAAAGGCCGGTGGCCTGGTGTCGATTGGCGACGAGGTTAAGTCCAAACTCGAGGAAAAAGTTGACCATTTTATCGACGATTTGATCGCTCAGGATCAAAATAGTCCCGAATTTGGCAAAAAAGTGGACCAGATTACCAATATGGGCCGCAAGGAAATTGCCGAAGCAGCGGGCCAGTCCAACCGCTTTCTGGATCGTCCGATCCGGTCGATGGACGAGAGCAGCGGGATCGGATCCGATCTCGCCGAATTGCGGCGGACGGTCGAAGATCTCGACCCTGGCAAGCGCGGCAATCTGACCACCAAGAAGAAGATTTTCGGGATCATTCCCTTTGGCAACAAGATGCGCAATTATTTTGACGGCTACAAGAGCGCGCAAGGCCATATCAGCTCGATCCTCGACCGGCTGCGCTCCGGCAAGGACGAATTGCTGATGGACAATGCCGCGATCGACGTCGAACGCAAGAATCTGTGGGCGGCGATGGGCCGGCTGGAGCAGATGATCCATGTTTCCAAGGTTATGGACCAGAGGCTCGAAGACAAGGCTGCCGAGCTGGACGCGATTGATCCGGCCAAGGCCAAGGCGATCCGCGAAAGCGCGCTCTTCTATGTCCGGCAACGCACACAGGATTTGCTGACCCAGATGGCGGTCACCGTGCAGGGCTATCTCGCGCTCGATCTGGTCAAGCGCAACAATGTCGAACTGGTCAAGGGCGTCGACCGGGCCAGCACGACCACCGTCGGTGCGCTGCGCACCGGTGTGACGGTGGCGCAGGCGCTCACCAACCAGAAGCTGGTTCTCGACCAGATCACCGCTCTCAATACCACCACCGCAGGCGTGATCGACAGCACCAGCGAGATGCTGAAGAACCAGACCGGCCAGATTCACGAGCAGGCCGCTTCGTCCACGATCCCGCTGGAAACGCTGCAGCGCGCCTTCCAGAATGTCTATGACACGATGGACAATATCGACACGTTCAAGTTGAAAGCATTGGAAAATATGAAGGCGACCGTGAATTCTCTGTCCGGTGAAATCGAGAAGTCAAAGGGCTATATCGCGCGTTCCGAGGGGCAGGCGAAAGCGCAGCTGGAGGCGCCGTCCGAAAATCCCCTTTCGTCGCTGGAGGTTTAGAGACCAGTGCCCGAATCCAATCAGCAAATTTACGATGGCGCAGCGCGGGCGCTTCGCGATTCCCAATTCCGCCGGTCAATCGGCCATCGTTCCCACAAGCTGAAACAGGGCCATTTTTTCAAGAAACTGGGCCGTGCCGCCTTGTGGACCGTGGGTGTGCTGGTCGGTGCCAGCATCATCGGCGGCATATTGAGCGGCATCGGTTTCTGGGGCGTGATGATTTCTGCCGGGCTGATCGCCGGCGGCATCTGGGCGACGATGAAATTTCCCCAGATGAAAATGCCGACGCCGGAGACGATTCTGAAGTCTGATCTGAAATCACTGGCCGGCAAGACCGAAATCTGGCTGGAAAACCAGCGCCCGGCGCTACCGGCACCGGCAGTACAGATCGTCAACGGCATCGGCGTCCAGCTGGATATGCTGTCGCCGCAACTGAACAAGCTCAATGAAGGCGATGCTGCCGCCTATGAAGTGCGCAAGCTGGTTGGGGAGCATCTGCCCGAACTGATCAACGGCTATCGCGCGATTCCGGTCTCGATGCGATCCAAGAGCAATGACAGCGGCAAGTCACCGGACGAACAACTGATCGGCGGACTGACCCTGATCGAAAAGGAAATCGCCGGGGTGACCCAGCAGATCGCCAAGGGCGATATCGACAATCTCTCGATCCGCGGACGCTATCTCGAACTCAAATATGACAAGAATGCCGAAGCCGAATAGATCGGCCGGGAGCATTCTTCTTGCACACCGAGTGGCTGACCGGTCCGCGCTAAGCGGGCGGACCCTGGGTCAGTTGCTGGAAAACCGAAAGACGGTCAGCGACTTGCCAGTGCCCGGTCAAACGGTCTCCATCGAACCCGTATATGGTCAGGCCGGTCATGGTGATTTTCCGTCCTGTTGCCGGGATTCCGGGAATATCTCCGAGATGGGTTCCTGACCAGGTCCAGGCCACGGCAATTTCATTGCCTTCCTCAACCATTTTCTCGACATGGAAAATCTGATCAGGAGCCATCGCCCGCGACTGGACGAGACGATTTTTGAAGCCTTCGACGGAGAGTGTCTGTCCATCCCATGGGTCGCCGGGGTCATTGCGGATGCTGTAGCTGTCTGCCAGATATTGATCGACAGCGTCGACCTTGCCATCGGTCCATACATCCTTGAGAAAATCGGCAAGTATCTGCTTGCGGGGTGACTGTGCGCTTTCCATCATCATAGCTCCAATATCATATGCGGTTCACCATTTGACGTTCTGGCCGGAGAAACGCCGCTATGGTCAACCGTACAGCTCAAACGCCTGCGGAAATTGGAAAAAGAATCAAAAGTCACCACATCGATCGCCCGTTCCAGCTGGATCGACACATGATAGAGCTGCCCCAGCCGGATCGTCCGAATGGCGGCGACCTCGCCCTGGAACGCCTGTCCCAGATATCGACCGCTGACGGTGTCACCCAGGCTCAGTTTTTCAAATGCGGGACGGTTGGAGGCGGACGCGTGGAGCGTATTCCAGTCCTTGAAGCCTCTTTGATGCGCAATCATTTCAAGCGACTTGCTATGCGATATCGGCGCAGAGTCGGTTGCCGTTTCCGCCCGCAAACGGCGAGCCTGCTGTTTCAGTTCCTTGAGCGAAAGGGTTTTTTGTCGAAGGGAATTCATATCATATCTCATTCAATACAAAATATGCTTCGTTATAATGGTGCCTGCATTGCCATCCTGAAGCATGTTCTGGACATGACGAGATGTTTTTCTACGGGGAACTTCACCAAGACTATTGTCTGCAGGCGGCGGGTGTCCCAAACCACCTTCTGAATATTGCCAACCCGTTATCAAGTCAACAGGCTTCATGCGCTGTTCGGGACAAACCATTGCAGATATTGCGAAAGCAAAATCCGGAATTGCATTGGTTACTGGCGGGATTGCACCGATCGATCCTTCTCCAAATCGACAGTATCCTTGTCGTCAGTAAAACCTATTCTTCCCCAAACGCCGTTGACAGATTGGAGAGGATCGGATGAGCCGGATATCGAAATTGCCGCCGGAGGAATGGGACTCCCGGATCAGGGATGCCGTCAATCCGGATGCTGCCACCGACCTCGAACAGGGACTGGTCCGCTATTTTGCCCATTGCCCGGAACAGGCCCTTGGCCTGATGCAGTTCGGCGGGGCGCTCAAGCGGGGTCGCAGTCTGCCGGAACGGCTGGTCGAACTGGTCCGGCTGC
>JAGPVK010000119.1 GCA_018067055.1 Sphingomonadales bacterium
GACACCGGATCGCAACCCAATTTCATCGCGGAGCAGATCGGTCCATCTGGCGCCGTCCTGGGTGTCACGATCCCGACACCGGCAACACCGCTCAGTTACAAGATCAGCAACCTGTCCGGCAAGATCGGGCTCGACTTCCAGGCCACACCCGACAATCTTCTCTACGTGACCTATAGTCGTGGCTTTCGCGCTCCGAGCTTCAATGCCCAGGCGTTTTTCGATCCATCCGAGCTGAATGTCGCTGCGGCGGAGAAAGTGGACTCGTTCGAAATTGGCTCGAAGAACAAATTCGCCGATCGCACGATCACGCTGAACATGGCGGGATTTTACTATAAATATCGCAACCAGCAATTCATCAACGTCGACCCGGTCACGGCAGCCCAGACCTTGCTCAATATTCCCAAGTCCCGCATCTGGGGCGGTGAGGCAGAACTGACGGCACGACCTTCGGACGCAATCACGCTGCGCGGCAGCCTTGGATTTCTGAACGCGAAAATTCAGCAAGGCACGGTTAGCGGTGCCAATGTCGCCGGCAACAAACTGACAAATGCGCCGTCGCTGACCGCCAACGCCGGCTTCGACGCCACGCTATATGATGGCAATATCGGCAAATTCACCGCCAGCGGCGATCTGGCCTATACATCCAGCCAGTTTTTTGATGTTGTCAACACACCGAGGCTCGAACAGGGTGGCTATGCGCTTTTGTCCGGCCATCTCGATTGGACATCGGAAAGCGGGCAATATAGCCTTACGCTCTGGGGCAAGAATTTGACCAACAAATTCTACTTCACATCACGCGTCGATCTGCTTGCCGGGTTCGGATTTGATTATAATCACCGGTCGACTCCAAGGACCTACGGGATAACCGCCGGCGCGAAATTCTGACGACAAGATCAGAAGACATCCAGTGGACGGCTCGTCGGTGGCGGGTCGTCCTTATGGTTCATAAAAGTGCGAGGAGAGAGAATCATGTCTGAATATAAATTGCTGATCAATGGCGAGTTGGTCGAGGGTGACACGAGTCTCGATATCATCAATCCTGCGACCGGCGAAGCCTTCACCACGGTCGCCAGGGCATCGGTCGCGCAGGCAGACGAAGCGATAGCGGCAGCGAAAGCGGCAGCGCCGCTCTGGGCAGCCACTTCGCTGGAAGATCGACGCAAAGCGGTGCTGGCGCTGGCCGATGCGATCGCTGCGCGGAGCGATGAAATCGCCCGGGTGATGACCGCTGAACAGGGCAAGCCGCTGGCCGAAGCGCAGGGCGAGCTGGCCTGGACCGACGGCTATTTGCGCCACTATTGCACGCTCGACCTGCCCGACCGGGTCATTCAGGATGACGAGAATGGCTTTATCGAGGTCCGGCACATGCCGCTCGGCGTGGTTGTCGGCATCATTGCCTGGAATTTTCCGTTGCTCGTTGCCTGCTGGAAAATCGGCCCTGCGGTGCTGGCTGGCAATACCATCGTCCTCAAACCGGCACCGACCACGCCTGCGACGGCTTTGCTGCTCGGGGAAATCTGCAAGGATATATTCCCGGCCGGCGTGATCAATATCATCGCCGATGACAATGATCTGGGCCCGCATCTGACCGCCCATCCCGATGTCGCGAAGGTCGGCTTCACCGGGTCAACTGCCACCGGCAAACGGATCATGGCCAGCGGCGCGGACACGTTGAAGCGCGTCACCCTCGAACTGGGTGGCAATGACCCCGCCATTGTCCTGGACGATGTCGACGTCAAGGCAACCGCCCAGGCGATCTTCAACAACGCCTTCCTCAACAATGGTCAGGTCTGTCTCGCGATCAAGCGTGCCTATGTGCACGACGATATCTACGAAGCCATGTGCAGCGAACTGGCGATGCTGGCGGAGGCGGCGATTGTTGATGATGGCAGCAAGCAAGGCACCCAGATCGGACCGATCCAGAACAAGGCGCAGTTCGAGAAGGTCAAAGGCTTTCTGGAAACAGCCCGCCGGGACGGGAAGATTATTGCCGGCGGTACAGTGATGGAGCGTGGCGGCTATTTTGTCCGACCGACCATCGTTCGCGATGTCACCGATGGCGATCAGATCGTCGACGAAGAACAATTTGGTCCGATCCTGCCGGTGATCCGCTTTGCTGACGTCGATGACGTGATCCGCCGCGCCAATGCGTCGGAAATGGGACTTGGCGGATCCGTCTGGTCGAAGGATGTGGCCAGGGCCACAGCCATTGCCGGCCGTATCGAAAGCGGCCAGGTCTGGGTCAACCAGCATATCGCGATCGGGCCACATATTCCGATGGCCGGCTTCAAGGCTTCCGGCCTTGGCGTTGAGCAGTCGGTTGAAGGCTTTGCGGAATATACCCAGGTCCAGGTCATCAATGTTGCGAGGTCATGATGCAAAGCTATGCGCAGGGTCCTGTGGATACACCACTGCTCGAATATACGATTGGAGCGGCTCTCGACCACGCGGCCAATGGTTGGGCTGACAAGCTCGCGCTGGTATCGCGCCATCAGCGCATTCGGTGGACGTGGGCGGAATTAAACGCGGAAGTGGACCGCATCGCATGCGGCCTGTTGGACCTTGGCGTGGTCAAGGGTGACCGCGTCGGCATCTGGGCACCCAATTGTGCAGAATGGACGGTAACCCAGTTCGCTACGGCCAGAATCGGCGCGATCCTGGTGACGGTCAATCCGGCCTATCGATTGTCGGAAGTCGAATATGCACTGAACAAGGTCGGCTGCTCGGTGCTGGTCACCGCACCATCGTTCAAATCCAGTGACTATGTCGGAATGCTGCGCGAGCTCGGGCCGGAGAAGCTGCCGCTTTTGCGAACCATGGTTGTGCTGGGCGACCGTCTCCATGAGGGCTTTGTGCCGTGGGAAAATTTGCGCCAGGACATAGATCGCGCCGCTCTGGATGCAGCGGCTGGCGGACTGGATCGCCATGATGCGATCAACATTCAGTTTACCAGCGGCACGACCGGTTTCCCCAAAGGGGCAACGCTCACCCATCACAATATTTTGAACAACGGGTTTTTCACAGGCCGGTTGACCAAATTGACCGTCGAGGACCGTATCTGCATTCCGGTCCCGCTCTATCATTGCTTCGGCATGGTGCTTGGCAATCTCGCGTCGCTCACCAGCGGTGCCGCGATGATCTATCCGTCCGAGGCCTTTGATCCGCAGCGTGCGCTGGAGGCCGTGCAATCGGAGGGTTGCACATCGCTCTATGGCGTGCCGACGATGTTCATCGCGTTGCTCAGTCAGGACAATCTGTCCGATTTCGATGTAAGCAGCCTGCGCACGGGAATCATGGCGGGCTCGCCTTGCCCGAAAGCGACGATGGAACAGGTCATGGACCGGCTCAACATGAACGAGGTTACCATCGGCTATGGCATGACCGAGACCAGCCCGCTCACCACCCAGACCGCCACAGACGACCCGTTGAACGAGCGGGTATCGACGGTTGGCCGCGTGCACCCCCATGCCGAAGCCAAAGTGGTCGGACCCGATGGGTCGACTGTGCCCATCGGCGAACAGGGTGAATATTGTTCGCGCGGCTATGCCGTGATGCGCGGTTACTGGGATGACCCGGAAAAAACGGCTGAGGCAATCGATGCCGATGGCTGGATGCATTCGGGCGATATCGCCACGATGGATGACAAGGGATATGTCCGCATAACCGGGCGGATCAAGGACATGATCATTCGGGGTGGTGAAAATATCTATCCCCGGGAAATCGAAGAATATTTGCTTACCCATCCAGCGATAAGTGACGTCCAGGTCTTTGGTGTCAGCGATGAAAAATATGGCGAACAGGTCTGTGCCTGGATCATTCCCCGATCAGGCGAGCAAGTCGCCGCTGAAGATGTCCGGGATTTCTGCCGAGGGCAAATCGCCCATTACAAGGTGCCGCATCATGTCAAAATCGTTGAGGGTTTTACAATGACGGTGACCGGCAAGGCACAAAAGTTCGAAATGCGAAAGTTGATGGAAGCAGAATTGGTGGGCGGCAATACCGCTCTGCATAATATGATCGAGGAAGCTAATGATGACTGACAGGATCGCGTCCATGATCGCGCTGTGCGGCGCTGCTGCGATGAGCCTTGCCGCGTGCGGTTCCGAGTCCGCGAACACGACGGCAAATGAAACGAACGCTCCGGATAACAGCGTCGCCTCTGTTGCTGTCGCGCAACCTCCCGCCGATCCTGCCAACACAGCCGACACAGCCGATGCGGCCATCGAAGCGAGTGCTGACATGCCCGAAACACCACCACCTTCCGGCGATGAAATTACTGCAAAATCGACCAAGGTCACAGAGCCGGTCAAGGATGATCCACCAGCGCCACAAAAACCAGCCGAGCTCAAGCTAGCACTGGCTATGGCTGCCCCGGCCCCGCAAAAAACCGTTGTTGCCGCGGTGCGACCTGCATCATTCGGCCAATGCGCTGTCTGTCATTCGGACAAGCAGGGACAGAAGTCCGGCTTTGGTCCCAATCTGTTTGGTATTGCAGGGACGAAGGCTGGCGCAGTCCCGGGATATGCTTTCTCGGCCGCCATGACATCGTCGGGCGTTCTGTGGAATCGTGCGAACCTGGATGCCTTTTTGTTGTCGCCTCAATCGAAGATACCCGGAACCAAAATGTCATTTAGCGGCGTCCAAGACGCTGCGAAACGGAAAGAAATCGTCGATTATATACTTGGCCTCAAATAGGATTTGTCTGTGATAGAAAAAATTTTCTCGGTACCGAAACTCGAATATATGCAATGCGAACGGCGGGGCAATCTGCTGTTGGTCACACTGGATCGGGCCGCGAAGCGCAACGCGCTGGATCGACAGTTCATCGAGGAGCTTTTCGAGCTTTTTTCGGCGGTCGAGGGCAGCGATGTCCGCGCCGTGGTGGTTACCGCCAATGGCGATCATTTCTGTGCCGGACTTGATCTAGTCGAACATCACCGGGAAGATCGCAGTGCCACCGATTTCATGCATATCTGCCGCCGCTGGCATGCCGCCTTTGAGCGGATACAGCATTGCGGAGTGCCGGTTATCGGTGCCCTGAAGGGCGCCGTCGTTGGCGGAGGTCTGGAACTGGCCTCAAGTTTTCATATCCGCGTTGCCGACCCGACCACCTATTTTGCCTTGCCGGAAGGACAAAGAGGGATATTCACCGGCGGGGGTGCCACGGTGCGCGTTGCCCGCATGGTCGGCGAAGCACGGATGATGGATATGATGCTGACCGGCAGGGTCTATACGGGAGAGGAAGCGGTTTCGGTCGGGCTTTGCCAATATCTGGTGCCAACGGATCAATGTCTGGCCAAGGCGATCGGCATTGCCGAAAAAGCGGCTGAAAATCCGCCGCTGTCAAATTTTGCCATCACTTCCGGAATCGGTCATATTGGCAATATGCCTTCGACGGATGCCTTTTTTGCGGAAGCCTTCATCGCTGGTATCACCAATACCCAGCCAGCATCCAAAGAGAGGCTGGAAGCATTTGCCAACAAGTCAGCGCCCAAAACGCTACTCGTCCCGCAAGAGTGAAGGAAATGACCCCATGATTCCAGAACAGCACGTCCTGACATCGGTTTCCGGCGCGATCGCCCGGTTGACCCTTAACCGGCCAGAGGTCGGCAACAGTCTTTCCGAAGAATTGGTCAAGGCGTTGCGAACCGAACTGGATAGCCTGCAAAAGCGGGCCGAGATCAAGGTGATCATCCTGGCCGGTGCCGGACGGCGGATATTCTGCGCCGGACATGATCTGAATGAATTTGCCGGGCAGGAGGATCAGGAAGTCCTGCGGCGGGACTTTGCTGGGCTCACCGGGCTGATGCAACAGATCATGGCGCAGCGGCAGATCGTGATCGCCCAGATCGAAGGCGTGGCGACTGCGGCGGGATGCGAACTGGTCGCGGCCTGCGATCTGGCAATGGCATCAGCCACCGCGCGCTTCGCCGTGCCAGGGGTCAATATCGGCTTCTGGTGCCACACCCCCCAGGTACAACTGGCCCGGACAATCGGCCGCAAGCAGGCAATGATGATGCTCGCCACTGGCCGCATGTTTCCAGCCGCCCATGCGCTGGCAATCGGCTTGATCAATGAAGTTCATGAGCCCGAGGAGCTTGAGGAATCCGTCACCGCGCTCGCGCTTGAAATTGCCTCCAAATCGGCTTCGGTGCTGAAACTCGGTAAGGAAACCTTCGTCGCCCAGGCTGGAAAATCCGTAGAGGACGCCTATGCAATGGCGCGGTCGAATGCGCTGACCAACCTCCAGCACGATGATGCCAAAGAGGGAATTGCAGCTTTCCTCGAAAAGCGCCAGCCACGCTGGCAATAGCTTTGCCTGGTAAGTTGACGGGATCCGGACAAAGCCTCGACAGACTGACGCATTGATCTTTTTTGGCTTGTCCCATCGCAACACCGATGGCCCGTTCTAGGCCGGATGCCGGCAAAGCCCCACGAGTGGAAATTAAAACTGCGACATCAGGCGTCGTTCGCACTTGATGCGGGAAGCAGAGTGTTTAGAGTGGCGGTTTCGGCAGCTTCGCAAATGGCGAGGCGCTTATTCCTGCAGGACGGATTATATTATGCGCACCTTATTCCTTTCCACTCTCACCTTGACTGCAATGACCTTGGCCCCTGCCCAAGCTCAGGTACAGACCGCTGCAGAAAAACCCGCTCTGGAAATCGGCGCTGGCGGGAGACCGGTTGGCGAAGCCTGGTCGCGCAGCCCGGTCTATGCCCAGCATGGCATGGCGGCGACCGCTCATCCGCTGGCCAGCCAGATCGCCATCGATATATTGAAAAAAGGTGGCACAGCCGTCGATGCTGCGATCGCGGCCAATGCGGCGCTCGGCTTAATGGAGCCGACCGGCAACGGCGTTGGTGGTGATCTGTTCGCGATCATCTGGGATCCGAAGACGCAAAAGCTTTATGGTCTGAACGGCTCCGGAAAAAGCGCGATGGGGACCAGCTACAAACAATTCATCAAACAGCTCAAGGGCAGCAAGACCATTCCGCCATTCGGGCCGATGCCGATCACCGTTCCCGGGACCGTCGATGCGTGGTTCGAAATGCACGGGAAATTCGGCAAGCTTAGCATGGCGGACATCCTCGCCCCAACCATCGCCTATGCAAAGGAAGGCCATCCGGTCGCGCCGGTGATCGCCTATTATCTCGAGAGCAATCTCAGCCGGTTCGAGCAGAGTCTGGATATGATCGGTGATTTTGACAATGCGCGGAACACCTATTTCAAAAACGGCGCCCCCAAGGCCGGAGAGATTTTCAAAAACCCGGACCTCGCAAATACATTGAGCAAGATTGCCGCAGGCGGGCGCGATGCCTTCTACAAGGGTGATATTGCCAAAACCATTGACACATATTTCAAGCGGATTGGTGGCAATCTTCGCTACGAAGATTTTGCCGCGCACAGCAGCTTATGGGTCGAACCGGGCTGCGTCGATTATCGCAAAGGCTATGAACTGTGCGAACTGCCGCCAAACTCGCAGGGCTTCGCGGCGCTGCAAATGGCAAATATCCTGAAAAATGTCGATCTCGCGCAATGGCCGCGCGGCAGCGCCGAGGTATTGCATTATATTACCGAGGCCAAACGACTGGCCTTTGAAGATGTCGCGCGCTTTTACGCCGATCCCGATGCCTCCCCTGCTCCGCTCGACTGGCTGTTGTCCGACGCTTATGGCAAGGAACGTTTCGCGCTGATCGATCCCGCGAAAGCAACGCCCGAATTCGGCCCCGGCGAACCCAAGCTGGAAGGCGAAGGCGACACGACCTATCTCACCGTTGCCGACAAGGATGGCATGATGGTATCGCTGATCCAGTCCAATTATCGCGGCATGGGCAGCGGTCTTGTCGCCGACGGTCTTGGCTTCATGTTTCAGGATCGCGGCGAACTCTATTCGCTCGATGCCAAGCATCCCAATGCTTATGCGCCTGGCAAGCGCCCATTCCAGACCATCATTCCCGCTTTCATGAAAAAAGATGGCAAGCCGTTCATGTCCTTTGGCCTGATGGGCGGCGGCATGCAGCCGCAGGGCCATGTGCAGGTGATGATAAATCTGGTCGATTATGGCATGAACCTGCAGGAAGCCGGCGACGCCGCCCGCCTGAACCATGATGGCGGACGCCAGCCAACCGATGATCTGGCCGGAACCGGAGCTGATCTGCTGGGCGTGCTCAACGTCGAACCCGGTATATCGACCGAAACCGTCGAACGGCTCAAGGCGATGGGCCACAAAGTCGAAGTAGTCAGCAATGGCGCAATGTTTGGCGGCTATCAGGCCATCACCCGTGATCCGGACAGCGGCGTTTATACCGGTGCCACCGAAATGCGCAAAGATGGCCAGGCGATCGGCTACTGACGCGGTATCCTGAATGCTTCACATCCAGAATGAATAGGAACGAAAATGCAAATATCCCGTCTCGCCCTGCTGCTGCCGCTGCTCACCCTCGCCCAACCCGCGTTGGCCCAGATGGAAAATTTCAAGCCCGGTCCGGTGTTCACGGATTTTGGTGCGACTGCACCGGTTCAGCAAAGCGAACCGGTGGCGAAAGACGCGATATTCAAGATCAGCTTTGATGTCTCGACGGCAGCCGAACCGGACAAGATCAACCGCACCATCGAAAGCGCCGCCCGGTTCATTAACATGCAGGTCGCCGCTGGCGTTCCCGAGGAGAATATTCGCCTTGCGGTCGTCGTCCACGGCGGTGCCTCCTTCGATCTGACCAGTCAGGCATTTTTCGCAGTGCACAAGGACGGCAAGGAAAACGCCAGCGCCGCAGCGATCGCGCAATTGCAGGAACACGGCGTGCAATTCTATCTCTGCGGTCAGAGCGCGGCTGC
>JAGPVK010000138.1 GCA_018067055.1 Sphingomonadales bacterium
ATATAGAAGACGGGATGGCGGCTCTTCTTGATGTCGCTATGGACAAAGCCGCTGATATCATCCGTGCCATTATATTCGGTGTCGAGCAGCACGTCGAGTTCGGCGCGGGTTTCAACCAGATATTGCTCGTCGATGGTTTCAAAGCTGGGAATCCCCTTGACCAGCGGGTGATCCGGCTGGGCATTGTCGACAGTGAACGGGATGATCGGCGGATGGGATAAAAATCTGGTGCCAAGCGTGTCGGCGAAAACCGGCATTTCATCCGGTGCGTCGACCAGCCCGTTTTCCAGAAATCGCAGGACCGAGTTGGTGCCATGCAAGGCAAAATAGCGCCCGCCGCCTGTAACGAAGTCCTGAATGTTCTTTTGTGCGGCTTCGCTGGGCTTCAGGTCGCAGGTATAGCTGACCAGAAAATCCGCGTTGCGGATCGCTTCGAGATTTTCATAATCCTCGAATACGCGCACCCGGATGCGGTCGTCCTCGGCGAGCAGCTTCATCACTTCCAGCCGGGCATAGTCGATATCATGATATTTGCCGGCGGCGACCAGCACGCACTGGATCGGTTTCTGGTCGGGGCGGCGTTCTGGAGCTTCGCTCATTATTCTTTTCCTATTACGGGGTTTGTCTGGCCATCCCAGTCGAGATGCATTTGCCGCATCGCCGCAAAGCCGTCGATACCGGCCTGCGGGATTTGCAGATATTCGATGATCGTGCCGGGGCCGCCGCCATAGTCGGCGTAAAAGGCACCGCCAACACCGCCGGGCAGGCTGACTTCCTGAATGATCTCGCCACCGGCGTCTTCGGTCAACGCGCGGGCATGGCCCAGATCATCGACGATCAGGCAGAGATGCTGCACGCCTTGCAATCCTTTTTCGCGCCAGTCCTTGAACATGGATGGTGCATCATTGTTCGGGCGGATCAGCTCGACCTGGATATCGCCCCAATAGCCGATTGCCATGGAAAACTGGATATCGGATGGCTCGCCGCGATATTTTACATCTTCCACTTCCACTTTTTCGGTGTGGAAAAACGGGCCTGCGCCCATTTTCTGCGTCCAGTAATCGAGCGCTGCATCATAATCGTCCGGCACATAACTGATCTGCATGATCGAGCCGAGCTTGGCGAGAGAGGCCGGATTCTCGCTCATTCGCTGTCCTGCCAGACTTTGGCCGATGGGCGCTGACCGATCAGGTCGACAAATTTCGCCAGATTGTCGGTGCCCTCGGGCAGTGACCAGCCGACGGTATAGCCGAATTGCACGAAGCAATAAGCGATGAGGTCAGCCATGGTGAACTTGTTCTGGCAAATATAGTCTTTGCCCTCGAGCTGGGCGTCGAGCCATCTCCATTTATTGTCCGACATCCGTGACAGATCGGCGGCGCCTTCCGGGCCGACAACGTCCATCCGCGGTTCAAACATTGGCCGACCACTGCCGCCACGGAAGCCCAGGGTCATTGGTACAGCGATTTCCAGATCAATTCGTCTTGTCCACATGCGCACTTCGGCGCGCTCGAGAGCGGTAGTACCGATCAGCGGCGGTTCGGGATGGGTTTCTTCAAGATATTCAGCAATCGCCATGATCTCACTGAGCATGAAGCCGTCGTCCAATTGCAGCACTGGCGTCGTGCCGAGAATATTCTTGTCGGCAAATTCCGGCTGGCGGTTCTCCGCTGTCAAAATGTCGATATGAACCCGTTCGATATCGAGACCTTTTTCCAGTATGAACATGCGGATAAAACGCGGGTTGGGACCAAGACTGGAATAAAGCTTCACGTGACATATCTCCTTCGGGGCGGATTCGCGTCCGCCTCTATAGCATCGAAAGATACACAGGTAATCGCTGCGGGCTATCCTCTCAAAAACAACAGGCGATGCTGCCAGATTCACTAGTGGCAGTGGCGCTTCATTGCGTTATTTTGGCCAGAACGAGAATATTCAGTTTTCAGGAGAAGATAATGGTCGAGACGTTAACCGGACATAATCGGTCCAACGGCATTTCCTACGTAGAATTGCTGGAAGGCGACAAAGTCGCGCCGCCCGCCGTGTATCTTGAAGAATCTCCCATGGAGCCCGGAGTCACCACTGTCGAGGTCAGCCGCTACTGGACCAAGGAAGAGCATGACCGGGAAGTCGAGCGGCTCTGGAAACGCGTCTGGCAGATGACCTGTCACAAGGATGATATAAAGAATGTCGGCGATACGTTCGTCTACGATATTGCCGAGCTTTCCTTTCTGATCGTCCGGGTCTCGGAAGATGAGATCAAGGCGTTCCCGAACAGCTGCATGCACCGGGGCCGGGCAATTTGTGACCATCACAAAAAAGGCCAGAAGGCGCTGCGCTGCCCGTTCCATGGCTGGTCATGGGAACTGAACGGTAAGCTGAAGGAAGTGCCCTGCCAGTGGGATTTTCCGTCGGTCAGCGAGGAAACCCACAGTCTCAAGGAAGTGAATGTCGGCGAATGGGGTGGCTTCGTGTTCATCAATCCGGATCCGGATTGCGAGCCGCTGGAGGATTTCCTTGGCGACATCGACCGGCATTTCCAGGTTCCCTTTGAGCGGCGGTACAAGGCGGCGCACATGATCAAGCGGCTGCCCTGCAATTGGAAAATTGCTCAGGAAGCGTTCATGGAATCCTATCACGTGGTCGGCACCCATCCGGAATTGATGCCAGCTTTCGCCGATGCGAACAGCAAATATGATGTCTGGCACAATATGTCCCGGGCGATGTCAGCCCACGGACAGCCAAGTCCGCACACCGATCTGGTCAATCCCGACCCGACCGCTTTTCCCGATGAAAAAGCGTTCCAGAGCTTCATTCACCCGATCAGCAAGCACAAGTTTGAACGGCTGGAAGAGAATCGGGTCAAAGTGTCTCTGCCCAACGGCAAGAGCGGCATTTTCGACATGGAGGCCAATTATATCGAGGGTGATGTAACGTCAGCCGATCCGCATATGTGCAACTGGATCGGTGGCAAGATCGCGCCGGCTGACGAAAATATGCCGATGGTCTACACCGATGTTTCTGCCCACGCATTGCGGAACGAGGCTGCGCAGGCGCGCCGCGAGGAAATGCGTCCCGCCTGGGGCGATATGGTCGATGATATCAGCGATGCCGATCTCGTCGATGCGATTTTCTACAGCGTGTTCCCGAACATCAGCCCCTGGGCGGATTTCAACCCGATCTTCTACCGGTTCCGGCCCGATGGCGACAATCCCGAGCAGTCGCTGCACGAGGTGATGTTCATGGTCGCGCTGCCCGAGGGTGCTGAACGGCCCGAGCCCGCGAAATGTACATTTCTGGACTTGCATGACGATTATACGCAGGCAACCGAGTTCGGCAGCTATCTGAACAAGATTTTCAATCAGGATTATCTCAATCACAAGGCGATGCAAAAAGGCGTGAAGAGTCAACCGCACGGCGTATCGCTGTTTGCGGAATATCAGGAATCCAAGCTGCGGCATTTTCATGAAACGCTAAACCTGTGGCTGGATTCCGAGGAAGCGCCGAAAAGCCCGAAGCGGAAAGTGGTCGCCTGACGTTGGGCGATATCACGGCGGATCAGATTCCGGACGGTTTCGAGCGGGCGAAATTTTCCAGTCCGTTTCTGGATATGGCGGGTCCTTATTACGAGCGTCAGGGTGAAGAGTGCATCATTGTCGCGACCCGCATCAACAAGGGCCATATCAACCATATCAGGGTTGCGCATGGTGGGGTGCTGGGCACGCTGGCGGATGTTGCGCTCAGCTATCAGGTGCACCGTGCGGAACAACCCGCGCTGCCTGTGGCAACGATGAACCTCAACACCAACTATCTGGCCGCGGCGAAACTCGACGACTGGGTCGAGGCCTATGCCAGCATAGACAGGATCAGCAAACGCACCGCCTATTGCAGTGGACGAATATTCTGCGGTGATACGGTATTGATGACGATGAGCGCCGTCTTCGCCATTTTGCGGAAATAGCGGCTACTTCACGCCATCCTGGGGTTAATCGGTCGCGCCCAGATATCCCAGCTGACCGGCCTTGAATATAGTCTGTCCGCGATTGACGCTGTTCAGCTTTTGCCCGGCCCGATTGACATGATAGCGGATTGTCGCATGGCTGAGCGACAGGATCATGCTGATCTCCTTGTCGGTCTTGCCGATCGCCGCCCAGTGCAGACACTCGGCTTCGCGCTTGGACAGAATGCAATTGGCTGGCATCCGATGTTTCTCGCGCATCGCCAGAACATAGCCGGTGACGAACCGGCTGGTGACAATTCCGAAAAAGTCGGAATAGAGACGGTAGGCCTCGGTGAGATCGGTAATGCCATGTTCAAGCGTCGAGAAACTCACGGCCGCGATCTGGCCAAACGGCAGATGGACGGGAATCAGAATGTGGGATTTGGATGTAATGGATTGGGCGTAAAAGTCCTTCAGGTCGATCTTGTCGAGATATTCATTCGGCCAGTGACCGTGAAAGCCGTCGGCGTTGCACCAGACCGGTTCGCTTTCATAGCGACAGGCCCTGGGCAGCGGAGAGCTGAGCGCCAGCCGGGTATCTTCCCACCAGCGTTCGCCTTCGGCGACCCAGCCGAAGACATCCTTGTTGATCAGGTTGCCGTCGGCATCGACGAGATGCGCCTTGGAGGAAATGTCCGCCGATACCGCGATCCGGAAGCCATAGGATTGGGCAATTTCATGCATTGCTTCGGCAGCAGGCCGAATTTCAGACGGATTGGTGATGGTAACGCTGTCGACATTTTCCCGAAATCGTTGCCGGCCAATCTCGGGAATCTCGGCAATAAAATTCTCGGCCATTCCACTCCACTCCTCACGACGCTTATAATTATTGTTATTGTTCGCCGTGTGTCGCGTTGTTTGGTTTTGTAGTCAACCAAACATTCCTATTGATAGTGATAGGTAAAATCTATTGTAGTCGCCTCCCTATTCGATCGTCCCGATCAATTCGCCAACGGGATATTCTTCACCGTCGGCCTGGATGATGATTTTCAGTTTCCCGCTTGCCGGAGATTCGACTTCCTGAGTCGATTTCTCATTTTCCAGCGCATAAATTTCCTGACCGGCGGTCACGTCGGCACCGTCTTCGACCAGCCACTCCGCAAGAATGCCCGATTCCATGCTGAAGCCCAATTTGGGTATCCGTATTTCTGTTGCCATGGTTTTTTCTTCTATCCTAGAATCTTGTGAACTTCGCGTTCGATATCATCCTGGCTGAACATCCAGGCTTTCTCGATCGTGGGTGAAAACGGCACCGGCGCATAGCCGGAACCGACGCGCCCGACCGGAGCTCTGAGTTCGGAAAACAGCTCTTCGTGGATGCGCGAAGAAATTTCCGCGCCTGCACCAAAGCTCTTGACCGCTTCGTGAACGACGACCGCCGCTTTCGTCTTGGCCACGCTTTTCAGCACGGTTTCTTCGTCGAATGGCGCGATCGTCCGCAGATCGACGATTTCGCAGGAAATGCCGTCTTCCGCCAATTTGTCGGCGGCGGCATGGCATCTGCTGATGCTGCTGCCATAGCCGATCAAAGTGATATCCGTGCCTTCGCGGGGGATTGATGCCTTGCCCAGCGGCACGGTGTGGTCGGCCGTCGGTGCCGGACCCTTGACGAAATAGCCGGGTGTGTTTTCGATGAAGATCACCGGATTGTCATCCATGATCGATGAATAGAGCAATCCATAGGCATCTTGCGGATTGGAAGCCGCGACGACTTTCAGACCGGGAACATGGGCAAGCCAGGCCTCGAGCATGTCACTATGCTGTCCGCCCAAACCGGTGCCTGCACCGGTGGTTGTGCGGATGGTCAGCGGAACGCTGGTCTGGCCACCAGACATGAAGCGCAATTTCGCCGCATGGTTGACGATCTGGTCCATCGCCACGGTGATGAAATTCATCAGCATGATTTCCGCAACCGGCTTGTAACCAACCAGTGCTGCGCCAACGGCGGCACCGACAATCGCCTGTTCGGATATCGGCGTGGAGCGGACGCGGTCAGTGCCATAGGTGCCGGACAGCCCGGCGGTCACCTTGAACACGCCGCCGCCTTCCTTGTCGGCAATATCCTCGCCGAGCAGGATGACCTTGGGATCGTCCGCCATCGCCTTGTTCATGGCCATGTTGAGGGCCTGTGCAAACATGATGTCTTTTGGTTTTTCTGCTGTATCGCTCATGCTGCAATCTCCACGTCGAGGACATCGATGCGATATTCATCTCCCGGAGGATAATCGCTGTCGAGCGCAAATTGCGCCGCTTCCGCGATGATCGCGGCATTTTTGGCTTCGATCGCTGCAATATCCGATTCGCTGATCTGCAGGTCGAGCAATTGCTGGCGGAGGATCGGCATCGGATCGTCCTTCTTCGCCTGCTCCATTTCCTCTTTCGGAATATAGTGGCTGGTGTCGCCGAGCAAATGTCCGTGGAAGCGGAAGGTCATCGCCTCGATCAGGGTCGGGCCATGCCCGGCGCGCGCATATTCGACGGCTTCTTTCGCTGCCGCATACATGGCGCTGGCATCATTGCCGTTGACCTGAACCGATCGCAGGCCGAGACCTTCGCCGCGCTGCTTGATCGAGGCCGATCCCGTCGTATCGCGCATATGGGTATGCTCGCCATAATGGTTGTTCTGGCAGAGGAAGATGACCGGCAATTTCCAGATCTGCGCCATGTTCAGGCCTTCGTGGAAGGCGCCGATATTGGTCGCGCCGTCGCCAAAGCAGCAGACCGTGACCTTGCCGTCTTTCTCGAGCTGGCTGGCCAGGCCGAGGCCATTGGCGATCGGGATGCCCGAGCCGACAATGCCGGTTGTGACCATCACGCCGGTTGCCGGGTGGGTGATATGCATGGGGCCGCCCTTGCCCTTGCAGGTGCCGGTTACCTTGCCGGCAAATTCGGCCCAGAGTTCTTTCGACGGAATGCCCTTCGCGAGCTGATCATGCAGGCCGCGGTAGATGGTG
>JAGPVK010000140.1 GCA_018067055.1 Sphingomonadales bacterium
TCGATCGAAATATTCCGGGCGAGAAAATCGAACAGAATCCGTTGCCCCTGCAGGCTGTCGAGACCGAGCACCCCGTCCGCACCGATATTGGCAGAGCGGAATGTCGGCGAGATCAGGCCGTCATAGCTGCGTTTGCCAAGAGTCAGGCTGGGGACAAATACCGTCTGCACGACGGTGCTGCCCGCCAGCGCCACGATCGTCACTTCATCCTCGATGTCGAGCGCCAGCGCACCGGCGATCTCCTTCGACAATATTGTCCGCTGCGATGCGGTGTCGATAATGAAGGCATAGGGTCCGCCCTGGTCGATCCGGACCGAGACGGTCATCCGTTCGAGCCGGTCCTTCTCGATCGCTATCTGTTCCGCATCGGGCTGGATAAACTGGTCGGGCAGGCTGTCGGCAATATGGGCTTCGGTCTCCGGCTCGATCGGCACGGACGCCGCAAGCTGGGCCGCAAACAACGACGCCCAGACAGGATATAGAAAAAGCGGACAGGCCATTTTGCTATCCTACGCCAAAAATCTGATAGTTCCTAATATCAGGCGGTGAAGCGCTGGCTGCTAATCCAGTTTCATCGCTTCGCTGATCAGCGATTCCGCCTCGATCAGCAACGCATCGTCGGTCGCGCCCTGCGCCACATGTTCGCGCCCGATCATTACCAGCACCGGCACGGCGAGCGGGCTGACCCGTTCCAGATCGACATGAATGATCGATTCCGCGGCGCGGTCGAGCAGATCACCCAGCCGCCCGACATCGGTCATCCGCGCCCTCGCGTCGGCCCAGGCGGCCTGCATCAGCAGATGATCGGGTTCATATTTGCGCAACACGTCGAAAATCAGATCGGTCGAGAAAGTGACCTGTTTGCCGGTCTTGCGTTTGCCCGGATGCTGGCGCTCGACCAGGCCGCTGATCACCGCCACTTCGCGAAAGGCGCGCTTGAGCAGATGCGATCCCTCGACCCAGTCGAAAAATTCATCCTCAAGGATATCGGCGCTGAACAGCGGCGCGGGATCGGTGACCGGTTCGACGCTGTAACAGGCCAGAGCGTAATCATTGGCGACAAAGCCGATCGGCTTGAGCCCGCGATCCTCCATCCGCCGGGTCAGCAGCATGCCAAGCGACTGATGCGCGTTCCAGCCCTCGAAGCTGTAAGCGACCATATAATGCAACTGCTTGTGCGGGAAGGTTTCAACCAGCAACTGCCCCGGTTCGGGCATGATCGATCGATGGTCCTGCATCTCCAGCCATTCGCGGACATCATCGGGAAAGCGCACCCAGCCGGCGCGATCGGTCAGAAAACCGCGCACCCGGTCGGAAAGATGCGTGGTCAGCGGCAGTCTGGCGCCGCCGTAGCTCGGAATCATCGCTGCTTTTTTCGCTGCCCTGACGATCACATCGCTGGCATCTATCTTGATCAGTTCGAGGCTCAGTCCGGCAAAGAAAAACGTGTCGCCGATTGACAGCATGGCGGCAAAACCCTCCTCGACCTTGCCGAGGTTGCGGCCGTTCTTGAAGCGGACATTCATCATCGCGGCATCGACGATGATGCCGGCGTTGAGCCGGTGCTGGGCGGCGAATTTCGGATGGGTCAGGTTCCAGACGCCCTTCGCGTCGCGGCGCAGGCGCTTGAACTTGTCATAGGCCTTGAGCGCATAGCCGCCATCGCGGGTGAAATTCAGCACCCGCTCGAACTGCGCTTTCGACAGGGCGCTATAGGGCAGGGCGGATTGCACCTCGTCGAGCAGCGCCTCTTCCTGAAACGGCGCGGCGCAGGCACAGCTCATCACATGCTGGGCGAGCACGTCGAGACCGCCCGGGCGGAACGGTTCGCCGTCCCGCCGACCCTCGTTCACCGCATCCAGCGCCGCCTGCGCCTCGAGATATTCAAAGCGGTTGCCGGGAACCAGCAGCGCTTTCGATGACACGTCCAGTCGGTGATTGGCGCGGCCAATGCGCTGCAGCAGCCGCGACGATCCCTTCGGCGCGCCCATCTGGATCACGCAGTCGATATCGCCCCAGTCGACGCCAAGGTCGAGCGAGGCGGTGCAGACCAGCGCTCGCATCCGGCCTGACGCCATGGCGTTTTCTACCTTGCGCCGCGCTTCCCTCGACAGGCTGCCGTGGTGAATACCGATCGCCAGCGTCTCGTCATTGATATCCCACAGTTTCTGGAAGGTCAGTTCGGCCAGAAAGCGCGTGTTGCAGAAGATCAGCGTCATCCGGTTGCTGCGGATCTGCTGCATCACCTGCGGAATCGCATAGGCCCCGGCATGGCCGGACCAGGGCACCCGCACCGGATCACCCTCGGGGGTTTCGGGCAGCATGATCGACAGGTCGGCCGGCGCGCCTTCCGCTCCCAGCACATGGCTGACCGTATCGATATCCCCATAAGGCGCAAGCCAGGCGCGAAAGTCATCCGGTTCGGCAACCGTCGCCGACAGGGCGACCCGCTGCATCTCCGGCGCGATTTTCTGCAAACGCGCCAGTGACAGCGACAGCAGATCGCCGCGCTTGCCGGTAGCAAAGGCGTGCACCTCGTCGATCACCACCCGCCGGAGACCCGCAAACAGGGCGAAGCTCTCCGGCTGGCTGAGCAGCAGGTTGAGCGATTCCGGCGTGGTCAGCAATATCTGCGGCGGCTTCACCCGCTGCCGCGCCTTGCGACCCGCCGGCGTATCGCCGCTGCGCGTCTCGATCGTGATCGGCAGACCCATTTCCTCGACCGGCGTCAGCAGGTTGCGCTGGACGTCCACCGCCAGCGCCTTCAGCGGCGAGATATACAGCGTGTGCAGGGTGCCGCCACCCGTCCGTTCGCCCTGAGCCTGTCGAAGGGCAGGTTGCGCGCTGCCAGCTGCTTCGACAGGCTCAGCACGAACGGATTCGTCATGCTCTCTTTCAATCAGCTCAACCAGCGTCGGCAAAAACCCCGCAAGCGTCTTCCCCGCGCCGGTCGGTGCCGTCAGCAGGGCATGACGTCCGGCCCGGGCCGCCGCGAGCATGGCCAGCTGATGCGGCCGCACCGCCCAGCCACGCGCTGCGAACCAGTCGACCAGCACGGGAGGAATATTGTCATCGGCCATTGCGTTCGAATGGCGCTTAATGGCTATTGTTTCAACTCCGCCATCAGCCCGAACAGCTGGACGACGTCTGGCGGGCTGCTATCGCCCGAATATTCCCGGTACAGCGTCGAGACATTGACCGCGATCCGCTCGGCGTCGCCCCAGCTGGAAAAATCGCCCAACCGGATATCATGCGCGGCATCGCGTACCGACAGCCCCGCGTCATAGCGCTTGCGGGCTTCCTGATCGATATAGCGCAGATAATCCTGCACCCGCCGGACGCCGTGGACATCGGTGATCGGGCCATGGCCGGGGACGATGGTTTCTGCCTTGAAGCCGATGATCGTGTCACAGGCGGCGATCCAGTTGCCAACTGGTCCGGCCCACATGATCGGGGTACCCTCGATGAACAATATGTCGCCGGTAAAGACGGTCTTGTCGCCTGGCACATGGACGAGCACATCTCCCGCCGTATGCGCGGGTCCGACTTCGATGAGATCGACCTTCTTGTCGCCGACCATCAGGCTATATTCACCGCTGAAGGTTTGGGTCGGCAGTTTTTCCTCGACATCGGTGAAGTCGAAGCTGCCGAAAATATCCACCAGATATTGTCCTGCCGGCCCCATCGCCCGGGCTTGCGCCATGATCGCGGCGAGCTGGCTGGCCGGCAGTTCGGACATTTCCCGCGCGCTGGCTTCCGATGCGATCACCTCGGCTTTGTGACAGCAGCCATTGCCATGGGTATGATCGCCATTGGCGTGGGTATTGACGATGACCCCGATGTCATCGGCGCCGACACTCGCGGCATCCGCCATGACGGCCAGCATTTCGCGGGTCAGGCTGGCATCGAACAAAGTATCGATCAGCAGGGATTCCCCACCATCGGTGATCAGACCGGCATTGGACCAGCCCCAGCCACCATCGGGCTGCAGATAGGCGTAAAGACCGAAGCCGGTTTCAACCAGTCCTTTTTCAAAGGGAATTGCCATCATCTTTTCTCCCGCATCAAGCGCTGCCTGCCTTTCATTGTTGCAGCTTTCGCCTGATTCGAACAGAGGCGGCGAGTCAGATGGGCGGTGAAAGAAGTGCTATGAGGGTCGTGCCAATCCTTGCCCACCCCAGAATATTCCAGTATCTGCCGGAAAAACCAATGCGACTGCGGCGATAGCTGCCCACCTGAGAAGAGCGATATCAAATGGACAATCGGGCAAAATCGAAAAAACGCATCGAATGGGGCTTTCTGATCGCGCTTCTGGTGATCATCTCGCTCGCCTTTGCGGTTCTGATCGAACCGTTTTTCGGTGCCATAGTCTGGGGCGTTGTTGTCGCCGTATTGTTCCGCCCGGTCTACGAGCGATTGCTGGCTCATTTTCCGGGCAGAAGCAATTTGGCCGCGGCGATCACCTTGATCCTGATATTGTTGCTGGTGGTGGTCCCGGCAATCCTGCTCGGCATGGCACTGGTCCAGGAGGCAGCGAGTCTTTACACCCGGATCGAAAATGGTGACATCGATTTTGGTGCGGCCTTTGCAGCGTTTGAAAACTCTCTGCCGCACTGGATGCAGGCGCAGCTGGCCGCTTATGGCTATGGGGATTTCGCCAGTATCCGGGCGGAGATTGAACAATATATTTCCTCGATTCTGGAATTTCTGCTCTCACAGCTGCTCAGCGTCGGCCAGGGCGCGTTCCAGTTCATGCTTGGCCTGGGCGTGATGCTCTACCTGACCTTTTTCCTTCTGCGCGACGGTCGGGCGCTGACCGAGCGGATCGGAGAAATGATCCCGCTGGATGAGACAAAACGCGACATATTGATGGAAAAATTCCTCGTCGTGATCCGGGCAACGATCAAGGGCAGCCTGATCATCGCGATCATCCAGGGCAGTCTCGGCGGCCTCGTCTTCTGGCTGCTCGATATTCGCGGTGCGCTGCTTTGGGCGGTATTGATGGGCATATTCTCCCTGATTCCGGCAATCGGCACGGGTTTCGTCTGGATCCCGGTCGCACTCTATCTGTTCGTCACCGGTGCTGTCTGGCAAGGGGTCGTACTGATCCTTTGCGGGGTGTTCGTGATCAGCATGGTCGATAATGTGGTGCGCCCGATTCTGGTCGGCCGGGATACGCGCATGCCCGATTATGTCGTGCTGATTTCCACTCTTGGCGGGCTGCAACTGTTCGGGATCAACGGGATCGTGATTGGCCCGTTGGTGGCAGCCCTGTTTATCGCAATCTGGAGTATTTTTTCGGATATGCACCAACATCATGGCCGACTGGAAAAGATTAGCGAATAGCCCCGCCGCGATCCGCTTCATCGGCCATGGCGATCATCGAACGGGCATGGCGCAAGGCAACGGCGCGATGGTCGAGGCCATATCCGCCACCCAGGGCACTGGCGACGGCAATGCCCCGGTCACGCGCCTGGCGGATGACCATGCGGTCGCGCCGTTCCAGACCGGCATCGCTCAATGCCAGTCGTCCCAGCCGGTCATCGGCATGCGGATCTACACCGGCCTGATAGAGCAGCATATCCGGCTGAAAGCTGAGCAGAATTTCCTTCAGGGCGATGTCCAGAATCGACAGATAATCATCATCTCCCACCGCGTCCGGTAGCGCAATGTCGCGGCTGGATCGCGCCTTGCGGGTCGGGAAATTGCGTTCGCTGTGGATCGACAGGGTGAAAACATCCGTTCGTCCGGCAAGCAACATCGCCGTGCCATCTCCCTGATGCACATCGAGATCGACGATCAGGATTTTGCGGACGTCCCCCTCGGCCAACAGCCGGTTGGCGGTGATCGCCAGATCGTTGAACACGCAATAGCCGGCACCGGTATCGGCCATCGCATGATGGCTGCCACCGGCGCTGTTTGCGGCATAGCCATGTTCCAGGGCAAGCTGCGCCGCCAGCCAGGTGCCGCCCGATGTATATTGGACCCGGCTGGCAATTTCCGTCGACACCGGAAAACCGATGCGGCGCTCCTTGTCACGGGGGACAGCGGCCGACAGCACCTGCTCGACATAGTCCGCATCATGCACGGCCTCGATCCATTGCCGTGGCATCGGCGCAGGTTCGTGGGCGACATGTTCCGATGCATGATCCCGGATCGCGTCCATCACCAGCTGATATTTGTCAAAGACAAAGCTGCCGTTTTTCGGGCGTGGTGCGACATAATCGGAATGGTGGACGATATGGAGCATGGATGTCCTAGCGAGCGTTTCGCAGATGATAGGTCAGGGCCATGGCGATGCAATGCCTGACCGCATCAACGGGCAGTTCGTCGTTGACGTCAAACACCACCGCGCGCTTGCCATCAAAGGTCAGTGTCTCACTGTAAAGCTGCTGGTAGCGCTCGATCAGATCGGTCTGGCAATGAACATATAATGCGTATGTTTCCGTCGACTGCTTGTGGCGATGGATTCGCACGGTGGTGCCAGACCCGCTGTCCGATGTCAGAAACGCCGGTTGTCCCCATTTGAGCGTCTCCTCGAGGGGACCGATGTCAGGATCGGCGCTCGCTATATCGAGAATCAGGCCGCGGAGCCGCAGCAGTTTTTCGGTTAGTGCTTCCGGCAAGCCTTCCCAGGCCGAGCAAGTCTGTTTGGGAATTTTACCGGTCATCCCGGTCCATTATCAGTCGTTGCAGGCCGTTGTCACGCCCCGCGTATCAACTGCCCCGGTCGCGCTCCGGTAGACTGGTCAAACCGTCGAATGATTTCCCCCGACACAATCGTGGCGTCATAGCCGGTCGCGCGCTGGTGCAGCCGCTGTCCTCCCGCAGGCAGGTCGCGGACGATTTCCGGCAAGTGCAGTTCCAGCCGGTCCATGTCGATGACATTGATATCGGCCTTGGCACCGGTTTTCAGCAGGCCCCGACTGTTCAGACCAACGGCGCAGGCCGCCTTGTGCGATAGCATATGCACCGCTTCCGCCAGGTCGAAACGATAGCCATTGGCTTTTTGCACATATTGCTTGAGCAGATAGGTCGAGTAGCTGGCATCGCAGATCGCGCCATAATGGGCGCCTCCGTCGCCGAGACCGGGGATGCAATGCGGATGGCTCAGCATCTCGTGGGCGCTGGCGAGCGTGCCATTCTCGTAATTGCCCAGCGCCGCGAGGAACAGCCCCTTGCCATTGGTCTCCAGCAACCGGTCATAGGCAATTTCCTGCGGCGTGCAGCCCTTCGCCGCGGCCTGTCCGGCCATGCTCATCTCTTTCGGCGGCGCATAATCGGGAGGATTGTCGAGCGGGAACAGCCAGTTCCAGTTGCGGGCCAGCGCATTGAACGGATGGCCATGTTCGAATTCTTCGCTCAGCAGCGCTTCGCGCAGTCCGGGGTCGCGCATCGCCGCGACCTGCTGGTCCACGGACAGATCGGCAATCTTGGCCCAGCTCGGGCACAGAATGAACGGGTGCACGGTCAGTTCCAGCCCGGCGATCAGGCCGATCGGACGCGGCATGATCTGGGCGGTGGCCTTGCCACCGGCGGCGTTGGTGCGGTCGAGCATTTCCAGCACCCGGCGCCAGCGCGGCGGGCCGTCATTGCCGGATGCCAGCGTGAAGGTGGCTGGCCGACCGGAAGATTCGACGACTCTTTCGATCACCTTATACTCCTTGTCCCAGCCGACAAAGGCATCAAGCACGACCTGAAAAGTGCCAGTCCCGGCATCCGCCATGCCGCCACAAATCGCTTCGAGCTCGGCGATATCCGCCTCGAACGTCGGAATGCTGCCGCCATCTGCGGTCTTGTGAATCGACAGCCGCGATGTGGCAAAGCCCAGCGCTCCGGCGTCCATCGCTTCGCGGCAGAGCTTGCGCATCATCGCCAGATCATCGTCATTCGCCGGTTCGCGCGAGGCACCGCGCGCACCCATGGCATAAACCCGCAGCGGCGAGTGCGGCAGATAGGCGGCGACATCAATATCGCGCTTTCCGCTGGCGACGACGTCAAGATATTCGGGAAATGTCTCCCAGTTCCACGACAGGCCGTCAGACATTACCACGCCGGGAATATCCTCGACGCCTTCCATCACATTGATCAGCATGTCGTGATCTGCCTTGCGGCAGGGCGCAAAGCCGACGCCGCAATTGCCCATGATCGCGGTGGTTACGCCGTGCGAGGAGGACGGGCTGAGCTCTTCGGCCCAGATCGACTGGCCATCATAATGGGTGTGGACGTCGACAAAGCCGGGGGTGACGATTTTGCCGGATGCGTCGATTTCTTCACGGCCCTTGCCGGAAACCTGTCCGATCGTCGATATCTTGCCGTCGCTGATCGCAATATCGCCGTCGATCAGATCACCCCCGCTGCCGTCGGCGATGGTCCCGCCGCGGATTATCAGATCATAGTCGCTCATATTGCATTGCCTCTCATGCCTGGACCCAGATTACGACGCTGCCGATCAGCGAGCCCAGTACGAATATATAGATAGGCGGCATGCTCGCATAGAGCCACCGCAGCCGTTTCTCGGGTGCCTTGTGATATCCCAGCGCATAGCCAACCCGCATGAACGGCCAGATCAGGCCGATGCCCGCTGCCCAATAGGGGCTGACGACATAAGCGAACAGCCACAGGCCGGGCAGGAACAATATCAGATGTTCCAGCGTGTTCTGATGCGCCCGGACATAGCGTTCATATTCGGGTGGACCGCTGTGCGACGGCACCGCTATCTTGAATCGCCCGCGCGCCAGCCCCGCCATCAGCAAGGTAAAATAATAAGCCAGCAAGGCGAGAGCGCTGACAAAGGTGACGTAGATATAAGGGTCCATGACCGTTGCGGTTCCTGTGTTTTAAACCTCGGACCATAAGCCGCGCGTTCAGGATATCCATACTGCATTTGGATAAGAACCGGATGCGGTGCCAAATCCGGGCGGGGCGGGTTTGTTGCGCGCATCCGTCATGCCAAGGATGAAAACTAAATATTGGGAATATTTCCTACTAGTCGGCATGACACTAGCATGGCTCTGGACCAACATATCAACAAGTCATTGAAATAAATCGATATATTGAAACTGGCACGCCCCATGCAAGGCTGTTGGCATCTTCGCTAACAGGAACTGCGAAGCACCGATTTAAACAAAAAGGAATTTCAAAATGACCAACGTAACTATCCAGAACCATGTCGCCGCCGCTTTTGCCGCTCTTTTCTCCGCTGCCATTCTGGTTGCTGCAAGTGTCGGCCCAGCTGTTCAAAATTCTGCGTCTTTGATCGCATAAGACAAGCTCGAACGAAGGAACCAATCATGCCCCGCTTCACGTTACGTCAGGAAATCGCAGCCGGTTTCGCCGCCATGATCTGCTCCGCCATTTTCATAATGTCTGCGGTCGGTCCAGGAACCAACGCTGCCGCGACCTTCATTTGACACCCATGGACCAGATTATATCGGTCCGTCGGGTGTCCGGGACTAATGCCCGGCCTGTTCGCCACGCTCCAGACCCGATAGCGCCAGCTGCTCGTCAATCTGTGCCATCAACCGGTCAAGACCGTCCTGCGACTTTGCCTCGGCCCGGGCGACCAGCACATCCTGGGTATTGCTTGCCCGCAGCAGCCACCAGCCGTCTGCGGTATTGACCCGCGCACCATCGGTGTCGTTGACCTCCGCGCCACTCGCCGACAGGCGTTCCAGCACTTCGTCAATAACCGCGAACTTTCGGCTTTCATCGACCTGAAAGCGCATTTCCGGCGTGTTGATCATCTCGACCATGTCGCTGCGCAACTGGGTCACGCTCTTGCCGATATTGGTTGCCGCCTGAATCAGGCGGATAGCGGCATAAGGCGCGTCATCAAAACCATAATAATCATGTTTGAAAAACACATGGCCGCTCATCTCGCCAGCGAGC
>JAGPVK010000141.1 GCA_018067055.1 Sphingomonadales bacterium
GCCGTGGATGCCGATAATGGTGAACAGGTTATCGCGGGCGGCATCGAGCTGGTCGAAACCATCGACGGGTTCAGCCCGGTCGATGCCGCTGCCCGGGCCAAGCAGCGCGGCGAGCCTTTTGAACGGGTTGTTGCGACAACCGTAGGCGGCGAACGTCGGGTCACTCAGGTGGTTGATGTGCCGCTCGGAAAATCCGGTATAGCCGGTTACGCGATCGACATTCAGGAACTGGAAGATGCGCGACGGGAACAGCGGCGCTTCGGCGAATCCCAGCGCGATATGCTCGACAGGATTTCCGCCGGCGTGGCGCAGTTCGATGCCGACAAGTCACTGAAATTCTGCAATCTGCCTTTTCAGCGGATATTCTCCATGCGTCAGCAATGGATAGCGGAACGACCGGAATTTCCGCGAGTGCTCGACCGGATGCGCGAAATGAACCGGATTCCGGAAGTCCGCGATTTTCCGGAATGGCGCGAGGAACGGACCGGATGGTTCCAGGCCACCAAGGTAAGCGAAGAGAACTGGCTGCTGGCCGACGGAACCCATTTGCGCGTGCTCGCCAATCCGACTCCGGATGGCGGGTTGCTGGTCATATTCGAAGACCGCACCGAACAGGTGCAACTGGCCAGTGCCCGCGATACCCTGCTCAGGGTCAGGACTGCGACCTTTGACAATCTGTTCGAATCCCTCGCCGTTTTTGCAGCCGATGGAAAATTGAATATCTGGAACCATCAATTTGCCAATAATTGGGGACTGGAAGAAGACTATCTTGGCAAGCATCCGCGGGTGGATTCGCTGATGCAAAAAATGGCCGGCCAGCTGAAACAGCCCGCCCGCATTTCGGAAGTCCGCGAAATGGTGCGCAGCGCGACAACCGAGCGTCAGCAGAAAGGCGGACGGCTCAATTTTGCCGACGGACGGCGCTATGAATTTGCTGCCATCCCGCTGCCCGATGGCAATGCATTGTTCACCATGCTCGACATTTCCGACAGCTACCGGATCGAGCAGGCGCTGCGCGAACGCAATGAAGCGCTGGTTGAAGCAGACTCGATCAAGGGCCGGTTCCTCTCCAACATGAGCTACGAATTCCGGACTCCGCTGACGTCGATCGGCGGCTTTGCCGAGCTGCTCGATCAGGGCATTGCCGGTCCGCTGACCGACCGGGGCCATGAATATGTGCGCGCCATCCTGCAGTCGGTGAAACGGCTGGGTACCCAGATCGAGAATGTCCTCGACCTGAGCCAGAGCGAAGCCGGCGCGCTGCCGATTGCCAAGGACAAGGTCAATCTGAACAAGATGATCGAGGATATCATGCGGCATTTCACGGAAGAGGCCAAAGCCAAGACCATTGGCGTCGAACTGCAACTGGATGAAAAGCTGGGATCGGCGATGGCCGACAAAAAACGGCTCGGTCAGGCGATTTCCCAGATTGTCGACAATGCGATCAAATATACCGGCGAGGGCGGCAGAGTGCTCATTCATGGATCGGGAGATGTGAAGCAGGCGGTGATCCACATTTCCGACGATGGTCCCGGCATGACCGCTGGCGAGCAGTCCAAGGTATTTGACAGTTTTGCCCGTTCGCGTGATCAGAAAGCGAATGAAAAATCAGGCGGTCTCGGTCTGCCATTGGCGCGTCAACTGGTCCGCGCTCATGGCGGTGACCTGACCCTGACCTCCGAACCCGGTCAGGGCACGCTGGTAACCCTTTATCTGCCAAGGCAATGACAGCATGTTGATTCTGGAGGATGAGCAAGCAACCCTGAATCTGGGGCGGGCATTGGGGGCCTTGCTGCGGGCAGGGGACAAAGTGGCGCTGACCGGAACGCTCGGAGCGGGAAAAACGACATTGGCGAGGGGCATGTTGGCAGGGTTGGGTTATAGCGGCGAAGTGCCCAGCCCGACCTTCGCAATTGTCCAGCAATATGAGCCGCCCGAAACCGGAATCCCGGTCGCCCATGTCGATCTCTACCGGATTGAAGACCCGGAGGAAATTCTCGAACTCGGACTGGAAGACATGCTGATCGATGGCGCGATGATCGTCGAATGGCCAGACCGGATGCCCGACAGTTTCTGGAAGGATGCGCTCAATATTGACTTGGAAATAACCGGGGAGGGCAATCGCCGGTTGACTTGGCAGGCCGGGGACGCTTGGAACGATCGATGGCCACTGACATGAAACCGCCGCCAGCAGCGGCAGAATTTTTGAAGCAATATGGATGGGATAATGCGCAGATTTCCCCGGTAGCGGGAGACGCGTCTTTCCGCCGCTATTTCCGTGTCGAGGAAGGTAATCGCCGCGCCATATTGATGGATGCACCGCCGCCGCATGAAGACCCCAGGCCGTTTATTGCCATTGCCGAATATCTGACAAGCTCAGGCTTTGCCGCACCCGAGATTTTCGCGCGCGACTTGGACCAGGGTCTGGTCCTGCTGGAGGATTTTGGTGATCAGCGAATGCGCGAACATCTCGACGACCATCCGCAGGACGAGGACGCAATCTATCGTCGGGTGATCGATCTGCTGCGCGCATTGCATAAAGCACCAGCTGCGGAGCTGCCGGCATATGATCAGGCGCAATATTTGCGCGAAGCGAATTTGCTGACCGAATGGTATTGCCCGGCACAGCAACTGGGCGTCGACACAGAAGGTTTCGAAGCTATCTGGCGAGAAATTCTTGCACCCGTCATCGCGGCGCAAAATCCGCCGGTGACAGTGATGCGCGATTATCATGCCGAGAATATCATGCTGCTGGAAGACGGCCGGCTCGGATTGCTGGATTTTCAGGATGCGCTGATTGGTCATCCCGCCTATGATCTGGTGTCGATGCTGCAGGATGCCCGCCGCGATGTGTCGGATGATCTCGAGCAGAATATGCTCGCTTATTATCTGACCGATCATGACGAGGACGCGGCCGAAATATTCCGCAGTCACTATGCCATATTGGGGGCGCAGCGGAACACCAAGATCATCGGCATCTTCACTCGGCTTTGCATGCGCGATGGCAAAGAACGCTATCTCGATTTCCTGCCCAGAATGTGGCGCCTGCTCGAGAAAGACCTGCGTCACTCTGCGCTGGAACCAATGAGATCATGGTTTGACCAGAATATTCCGGGTGAGGTTCGCAACCGGCCGATCTCGGCGTCGAAAGCAACGCAATGACCAACGTTAAAACCGCGATGATCATGGCGGCCGGACTGGGCAAACGCATGCGGCCGCTGACCGAAAACCGTCCGAAGCCCTTGGTCGAAGTGGCTGGCAAGGCGATGATCGATCACTGTTTCGAGAAGCTCGTCGAAGCGGGAATTGGCAAGGCTGTGGTCAATGTGCATTATCTGGCAGACATGATGGAAGCGCATCTTGCCGCCTTGCCCTATCCGATCGCGATCCGGGTTTCCGACGAGCGGGAACAATTGCTGGAGACCGGTGGCGGACTGGTGCAGGCCGAACCGCTGATCGCGGAAGATGTTTTTTTCTGCATCAACAGCGACAATCTGTGGACCGACGGCCCGACCAACAGCCTGCAGAAATTGGCCGAGGCATGGGATGAAGACAGGATGGATGCGCTGCTGCTGCTGGTGCCGCGCATCACCGCCCATAATTATCAGGGCAAGGGCGACTTCCACCTCGACGAGGACAAGCGCATTTCGCGTAAGCGCCCGGATCAACCGGCACCCCTGATCTATTCCGGTATCCAGCTGCTTTCCAAACGCTTGCTGCGCGACGCGCCAGCCGGCCCTTTCTCGACCAACATATTGTGGGAGCGGGCGATCGGGGAGGGGCGTCTGTTCGGCGCGATTCACCAGGGCGAATGGTTCGAGGTCGGATCGCCGCAAGCGATCGCGCCGACAGAAGCCGCGCTGGCGGATGTCTGACCGCCGCCGGCCATCGATCTACAATATCGCCGCGCACGGCGGCTTCGCCGATGCGCTGGCGCAGGGACTGATTGATCGCTTTGCCAAGGATGCCTTTGGCCTCGCCCGCGGCCTCGTCATATTGCCCAATAACCGGGCCCAGCGCGCCTTGCAGGAAGCGTTCGTCCGGCTAAGCGAAGACGGGCTGTTGTTGCCGCAAATGGCGGTGATCGGCGATCTCGATCTGGATGAATCCATCGGCGTCGCGCTCGATTCCGGGGAACTGGCGCTCGACATTCCGGCCGCTGTCGATCCGATGGATCGCCTGCTCACGCTGGCGCAACTGATCCAGAAGGAAATCCGGCTGCGCGACGACGCGATATTGGCAAAGGATGCGCTGCGGCTGGCGCGCGAATTTGCCAGCACGCTCGACCAGTTGAACGTCGAAGAAATTTCACTGTCCGACCTGATGAAGACGGAACCGGAGAGTCTCGACCTGTCCAGTCACTGGCAGGATTCCTATCGCTTCTTTCTGATCATCGCCGAGAAATGGCGGCAGCAGCTGGAAAAATGGCAGCGGGTGGATCAGGCGGTGCGCCGCAATGCCCTGTTCGACCATATCGCCAAAAACTGGAAGACATCGCCACCCGATCATTTCGTCGTCGCGGCGGGCATCACTACCTCCGCCCCCGCCATTGCCCGTTTTCTGGAGACGATTTCTTTCATGCCCCAGGGGCTGGTGGTCCTGCCCGACCTCGATCTGATCATGCCGGACGAGGAATGGGACTTGCTCGGCCCGTTCCAG
>JAGPVK010000145.1 GCA_018067055.1 Sphingomonadales bacterium
TCTGGTTGGAAACAAGGCACCTTATATTGCCAACAATACGATCAATGCGGGCATCCAGTATCGTACCGATATTTCCAGCTCGCTGGGCTTCTTCATCCGCGGTGATTTCGAGAACCGTGGCCGCCAGTTCTGGGATCCGGAAAACAGCAGTGCCCGATCAGCGATCCAGCTGGTCAATGGCCGGGTCGGGCTTGAAGATCTGGACGGTCGCTGGAGCTTTACGATCTCGGGAACGAATATCTTCGACGAGGTGTACAATTCTGAACTGGTCACCGGTGGCTATGCCCACGCCGGCCAGCCGGATGCGTTCCGCGCTGACTTGCGGTTCAACTTCTGATGGGGATGGCGGCTTCGTTGCGGCGATCAGGTGATCACCGTGACGCGGCCGCCAAGCCAGTCATTGCCATGCATAAGGACAGCTATATTTTCGCTTGCCGCTATGGCGAGTTCACCATCCGCCTGGCCTCCGAAGCTGCGCCAGATACCTGCGCCTTTTTCGAACGGTTTTTCTCCAGCCCGAATTTCTCCGATGCGAGCATTTTTCGGATCGTTACCGAAACGAACTCATCGCTCCGCGGTTCGGTACCGATCGAAGTGATCCAGCTCGGACTGCAACATGACGGAACCGGCCCGTTGGAAGATATCGGGCATGAAAATACGGCACAGACGGGTCTCAGGCATGTGCAAGGGGCCGTGTCCGCGGCGCGCTACGGCAAGGGCGAGGTTTACGAGAGTTGCTTCATCTGCATGCGCGACGAACCGGAACTCGATCATGGTGGCAGGCGCCATGATGACGGCGCGGGCTTTGCTGTTTTCGGCCAGGTCATCTCCGGGTTTGAAGTGTTGCAACAGGTCTTCGGTCTAGCCGAAGCCACCGACTATCTGAGTGAGGCAATACCGGTCACACTCCGCTGAAAATGATGAAATAATCCGGTGCTCCGACACCGAAGAAATGGGATTGATAAGATGGCTAAATATAAAGTGTCGGCTGATATCGGCGGGACGTTTACCGATATCGTAGTCGAGGATGATGCCGGCGCCGTTCGTATCGGCAAGGTGCCGACTACCAAGGAGAATCCGGCGCTCGGTGTGCTTCAGGGCATTGGACAGCTTGTCGGTGAACCCTCGGAGATCGACTTTTTCGTCCATGGCACGACGGTTGGACTGAACGCGTTTCTCGAGCGTCGCGGGGCCAAGACCATGTTGGTCATGACCGGCGGGATCAGCGACACTTACACCATTGCCCGCGGTCACCGCGATGAACTCTACAAGCTGCATTATCGCAAGCCCGAGCAGCTGGTGCCCCGCCGCAATGTTCACGAGGTGCGCGAGCGGCTGGCCTGGGACGGTTCGGTCATCGCCGAGCTTAGCGAAGAGGATTTTGCTCCGATCATCGAAAAGGCGAAGGCAGAAGGCTTCGAGGCGATCGCGGTGTGCTTCCTGCATGCCTATGCCAATCCGGTTCACGAACTGCGGGCGCGCGAAATCATAAAAGCGGCATTGCCCGACATATCCGTCTCGCTTTCGCATCAGGTCGCACCGGAGTGGCGCGAAGTGGAACGGGCTTCCTCGGCGGTGATGGACGCCTATATCGCGCCGGTGGTCGAGTTGTACCTGCGCACGCTCAAGGCCGAACTGGCGAGATCCGGGATGAACAAGACCGTCCATGTCATGGGCTCGAGCGGAGGTGTGATGACCGACCGATTGGCAATGGAACGTCCGATCACGACGCTGATGTCCGGTCCGGTCGGTGGCAGCATTGGCGGCTGCGAACTGGCGCGGCGCACCGGGCTGCAGAACTTGCTGTGCGTCGACATGGGTGGAACCTCTTTCGATCTCAGCCTGGTGGTCGATGGTCAACCGGAGATGACGTCGGAAACCGTGCTCGAGGGCCTGCCGCTGCTGATGTCGATTGTCAGCATCGATACGGTCGGTGCAGGCGGCGGCTCCATCGCCTGGGTGGAAGCCGGAGGCTTGCGGGTTGGCCCGCACAGCGCCGGCTCCTATCCCGGACCGGTTTGCTATTCGCGCGGCGGAACCCAGCCGACGGTGACCGATGCCAATCTTTATCTTGGTCGCCTGGGTGACGACTCCCTGCTCGACGGCAAGATGAAACTCGACAGTGAAGCCACCGGCAGTGCCTTGACCAAGCTGGGCGCGGAGATAGGCTTGTCCGACCGGGAACTGGCCGAAGGAATATTGGCGATCAGCAACGCCAAGATGGCCGATGCGATGCGCACGATAACCGTGGGGCAGGGCGTTGATCCCCGTGATTTCACGCTCGTCGCCTTTGGTGGTGCTGGTCCTATGCATGCCGTAGAACTCGCTCGCGAACTCGATATGACCCAGGTCATGATCCCGCGGTTCCCGGGCACATTTTCAGCTTGGGGCATGTTGCAAAGCGATATCCGCCACGATTTGATGGCGAGTCATATCGGGATCATGAGCACGATCGACGCAGAATTGCTTGATGCCGAATTTGCCATGCTGGAAGAGCAGGGGCGGCAAAAGCTGCTTGAGGAGAATGTCCCGGAAGCAGCAATGTCTTTCGCGCGCGCGGTCGATCTGCGCTATCAGGGACAGGAATATACGATCAATGTGCCGATCGAGCGCGGCAGTTCTGTCGCCGCTGTGCTTGACCTGTTCCACTCGCTTTACGAACGGAGATATGGTCACTCGCAGCCCGAAACCGAAACCGAGATTATCAGCATCAGACTCGCTGCCACCGGCAGTTTCGAGCATAGCGAGGGCGAGGCGGCTTTCGCACCAATGCCGGGTGAGCCGCAAGTCGGGACGCGAGATGTGGTGTTTGACGGAGCGGTTCACAAGACTCCGATTCTCAAGCGGGATCGTCTTGCGCCCGGCAAGCCAATGGCTAGTCCGGCAATCGTGGAAGAGGAGAGTGCGACCTCGGTCGTGCCGCCCGGATATACCATCACCATCGATACATTTGGCAATATGCTTATTGCGGCAGGAGAAAGCGCATGACCACCAGCAGCCCGCAGACCAACCCGGTTACCACCGAGATCATCCGCAACGCCTTCAACGCGATCGCCGAAGACATGAATGCCTCGCTCATTCGCAGCGCGTTCACGCCGATCATATACGAAGGCAAGGATTGCGCCGTCGGCCTGCTCGACGAAAATGGCGATGTGCTTGGCCAGTCACTGGGTCTGCCCCTGTTCCTCGGCAATCTGTCGCTGTGCGTGCAGATTGTGGCGGAGATGAAGGGCTGGGATTATTATGAGGAGGGCGACGTTGTCCTGCTGAACGATTCCTATATCGCCGGAACCCATTTGAATGACATTACCGTGATCATGCCGATTTTCTGGGAAGGCAAGCGGATCGGATTTGCGACCTCGCGCGCGCATTGGCTGGATGTCGGGGCAAAAGATGCCGGGTCACCGACCGATGCCTCCGAAATCTATCAGGAAGGCATGCGCTGGCCGCCGACCAAGGTCTACCGCCGGGGTGAAGCACAAGAAGATATTCTGAATTTCATGCGGGCGAACAGCCGTTTTGGCGATGCGCTGATCGGCGACCTGCACGCGCAGATTGCATCGGGCCGGACCGGCGAAAAGCGGATGCGGGGGCTGATCGAGCGGTTCGGTTATGACACCGTGAAAGTCGCGCGCGACGATATTTTCGCTCAATCTTCCAAACTGGAACGACAGGCGATTGCGGCCATTCCGGACGGCGAATATAGCGCGGTCGGCGCGCTCGACAACGACGGGATTTCTGATGATCCGGTGCCGGTGCAGCTGACGGTACGCATCGCTGGCGAAACAATGGAAATGGACCTGACCGGGTCCTCCCCGCAAACCGTGGGCGGGGTCAATTGCGGCTTCACCCAGACGGTGTCGGCACTCCGGGTCGCGTTCAAGCTGCTGGTCAATCCCGAACGACCAGTCGACGGGGGTACATTCCGGGCATTGCATGTGATCGCGCCGGAGGGCAGCATATTCCGCGCCCAGGAACCAGCTGCTTGCTCCTGGTATTTTTCTTCGCTGGGTATGCTGATCGACATGGTGGTCCGCGCGCTGGCGCCGGCCATGCCCGAACGGGCGGCAGCGGCTCATTATGGCGACTCCATGGTCACCATTTTCAGTGGCAATGACGCCCGCAACGAGGATGCATTTTTCGTCGCGGTCGAAGCCAATTGTGGCGGTTGGGGTGCCTGGGATGGCGAAGACGGGCAGGATTGCCTGATCAACAACGTCAATGGAAGTTTTCGTGACTATCCGATCGAGGTTTTCGAGCATCGTTATCCGATGCGGATCGCCAAATACGGAATCCGTGAAAACAGCGGCGGACAGGGCGAGTTTCGCGGCGGCAACGGCAGCTATCGGGAATATCATATCGATGGCGACACCAATTTGTCCTTGTGGTTCGAACGATCGCTCACACGCCCCTGGGGCTTGTCGGGTGGCAAGGCGGGGCTTGGTCCCAAGGTCGAGATCATCTCGCCCGACGGAAGTGTGCGCGATGATTTGCTCAAGGCCAGTGCGATTGCGCTCAAGGCTGGCAGCATCGTGCGTGTTGCAACCGGTGGCGGTGGCGGCTTTGGTGATCCGGCCCGGCGCAGCGTGGAACGGTCCGAGAAGGACCGCGCCAATGGGCTGATTTCGGAAGAATCAGTCGCGGCGTGACACAATCGCCACTTCTAACAGAGCCGTCGATGCGTTCGGCTGAGCGTTGTCTTTGAACAAATATTAGGATGAACGGAGGAAATAGTCATGTCAAAAGCTGTTCAGTTTCATGAACTTGGTGGTCCGGAAGTCTTGAAGATCGAAGATTGGCAAGCGCCTGTCCTCGAAAAGGGCGAGGTGCTGATGGACATCGCTGCATTCGCGCTCAACCGCGCGGATATCCTGTTCTTTCAGGGCCTGCATTATAGCTTGCCGACACTGCCTTCGCGGCTTGGTTCCGAGGCGTGCGGGACAATCATCGCGGTCGGCGAGGGCGTTGATCGTTTTGCCATCGGCGACAAGGTCTCGACCATTCCCTTCGCCAATGCGCGCTATGGCATGCACGGCGAACAGGCGCTGATGCACCAGGATTTTCTCGCGCCATGGCCCGAGGAACTGAGCGCTACTGAAGCGACGTCGATCTGGATGCAATATCTTACCGGCTATTACCCGATCGTGGACATCGGCAAGGTTGGCAAAGGCGATTTCGTGCTGGTCACCGCTGCCAGCTCCAGCGCTGGACTGGGCGCAATCGAACTGGCCAATGATGCAGGTGGATGCGTCATTGCGACCACCCGATCCGGTGCCAAGTCCGATGCAATTCTTGCCGCCGGCGCCCATCATGTCATTGCAACCGAGAAAGAAGATGTGGCCGAACGGATCATGGAGATCAGCGACGGCAAAGGCGTGCGGGTGATCTATGATGCGGTAGGCGGATCGCTTTATGATCGCTACACCGATGCGCTGGCAGAAGACGCCATTGTCTTCCTCTATGGCCTGCTCGATGATAGGCCTGCCCAAGTGGATGTGGTCAAGATGGTCCGGAAGAACGCGATCATCCACCCCTATTCGATGTTCAACGAAGTGCGACATCCGGATCGGCTGGAGCGCGGCATGGCGTATATCGTGGAGCGGCTGAAAGATGGTCGCTTCAAGCCCCGGATCGACGATCATGTTTTCACGATGGAAAATGCAGTCGATGCCTATCGGTACATGCTGACCGGCGAACAGGTCGGCAAGATCGTGGTCAGGGTGAGCGATTAAACCAACCATCTGCCATTGATGTCCGTATCGGGTCATCCCATTGCCACCTAGCGCAACGCTCTTGTCCGGACCGCGTCCGTGCACCAGCCATTCCAACCAAGTCTGAATGATTTGCATTCGTTTGTGATCGGACCTGCCTTGCCACATATATTCCAGCCGAAACCCTTCGCGAATTTTGCGCCGTCGCTTTCGCCTCCGACAGCATTGTCTAGCGCCATCACCGCCGCTTACAGATTGGCAGAGCGTGAAGCCGTGCGCCCGTTACTGGACGTAGCGCGGGTTGGAGACGCGGCTCGGGCCAGCATCGCGGCGACTGCCACCGCGCTGATTGCACGATTGAGGAGCAAGGAACGGCGCGGAGGGGTTGAAGCGCTGGTCAACGAATATTCGCTGTCGAGCCAGGAAGGTATCGCGCTGATGTGCCTGGCAGAAGCGCTGCTCCGGGTACCCGACAGAGCGACCCGCGATGCACTGATCCGCGACAAGATCATGCGCGGCGACTGGCGCTCGCACCTCGGCGATGGCCGCTCGATCTTCGTCAACGCTGCCACTTGGGGCCTCGTCGTATCCGGCAGGCTGATCACCCCGGTGCGGGAGAAAAGTCTGGGAATGTCGCTGTCCGGCCTCATCAAGCGAGCCGGCGAGCCGGTAATCCGCAGCGGTGTCAATATGGCGATGGCGATGATGGGGGAGCAATTCGTCACCGGGGAAACCATAGCCGAAGCCCTGAAACGCGCACGCCAGAAAGAAAATCTCGGCTTCACGTACAGCTATGACATGCTGGGTGAAGCGGCGATGACGATGCGCGACGCCGGTCAATATTACACAGATTATGAAGGCGCGATTCACGCGATCGGCAAGGCATCGATGGACCGCGGCGTCTATGCCGGACCAGGTATCTCGATCAAGCTCTCCGCCCTGCATCCGCGCTATCTGCTCGCGCAAGCCGACCGGGTTATGACGGAGTTGCTGGTCAAGGTACGGACGCTGGCGCTGCTCGCAAAAAGCTACAATATCGGTCTCAATATCGATGCCGAAGAAGCCGATCGGCTCGATCTCTCGCTGCAAATCCTTGAGGCACTTGCTCTCGATCCCGACCTTTCCGATTGGCAAGGACTGGGCTTTGTCGTTCAGGCCTATGGCAAACGATGCCCCTATGTGATCGACTGGCTGATCGATCTTGCCCAGCGCTCGGGCCACCGTTTGATGGTGCGGCTGGTCAAGGGCGCCTATTGGGACAGCGAGATCAAGCGTGCCCAGGTTGAAGGATTGGTCGATTTTCCGGTCTTCACGCGCAAGGTCCATACCGATGTCAGCTATATCGCCTGTGCCCGGAAACTGTTGGCGGCGCGCCAGCAGGTCTTTCCGCAATTTGCAACCCATAACGCCCAGACGTTGGCAACGATTTACCATCTGGCGGGTGAGGAATTTGCGGTCGGCGATTATGAATTTCAATGCCTTCACGGCATGGGCGAGGCACTCTACGAAGAGGTGGTCGGCGCGAACCGGCTCAACCGGCCGTGCCGCATCTATGCTCCGGTCGGTACCCACGAGACGCTGCTCGCCTATCTTGTCCGCCGTTTGCTCGAAAATGGCGCCAACTCATCCTTCGTCAACCGGATCTGGGACGAGAATGTCTCGGTCGAAGATCTGGCGGTGGACCCGGTTGACGAAGCCGAACGGATCGAGCCCGTCGGCTCGAGTCACCCGTTAATCCGTTTGCCCCGTGATCTCTATTCCGGGCGAGCCAATTCGCGCGGGCTCGATCTGACCGACCAGAATATATTGGCAAACCTGTCCGGGATATTGACGGAAAGCGCAGCCGAGCCCTGGCAGGCGGTGCCGCTCATCCCGAATCTTCCGGCCATGCGCACGCGCCAGCCAGTGCTTAATCCGGGAGATCATCGCGATGTCGTCGGTCAGGTCGAAAATGCGTTGCCACGCGATGTTGATCTTGCGGCAAAAACGGCAAGCGAAGCCTTTGCTGGCTGGGCAGCGACAGCTGTTGCCGAGCGCGCGGCCTGTCTTGAGCGCGCCGCTGACCTGCTGGAGTTGCGGATGGAAAGGCTGCTCGGGCTGATCATGCGCGAAGCCGGGAAGTCTGCGCCGAACGCGATTGCCGAACTGCGCGAAGCGGTCGATTTCCTGCGCTATTATGCGCAGCAGGCACGCGACGACCTTGGCGCAGACGAACCGATCGGGCCGGTGGTCTGTATCAGCCCGTGGAACTTTCCGCTGGCGATTTTTATCGGGCAGGTTGCCGCCGCGCTGGTCGCGGGCAACAGCGTTATCGCCAAGCCGGCCGAGGAAACGCCGCTGGTCGCGGCGCAGGCTGTCGGGACGCTGCACGAGGCCGGTGTGCCACGCCATGTGCTCCAGCTTTTGCCAGGGGCAGGCGAAATTGGTGCTGCGCTGGTGGCCGCGCCCGAAACATGCGGCGTGATCTTTACCGGCTCGACCGAAGTCGCAAAGCTGATTCAGCGCCAGCTCGCCACCCGCACACTGCCAAACGGTTCGCCGATCCCGCTGATTGCCGAGACCGGCGGCCAGAACGCCATGGTCGTGGACTCCTCGGCTCTGCCCCAGCAAGTTGTGCGCGACGTTGTCGCTTCCGCCTTCGACAGCGCCGGGCAGCGCTGTTCGGCGCTTCGTATCCTGTGTGTGCAGGAGGATATCGCCGATGAGCTGATGGAGATGCTGCGCGGTGCGATGGCCGAATTGCGCGTCGGTTCGACCGATCAGCTGCGCGTTGATGTCGGTCCGGTTATCTCCGGCGACGCGCAGAAAATGATCAATGCCCATATCGAGCGCATGCGTGATGCGGGGAGGCGGATCGACCAGATTGAGCTCGACGACGCCACCCGGCTAGGGACGTTCGTCGCGCCAACCATCATCGAGATCGACAATATCGGTCAGTTGGGGCGCGAGATATTCGGGCCGGTACTGCATGTCTTGCGCTACCGCCGCAAAGACCTGCCAGAGGTGATGCAGCAGATCCGCGCCACCGGATACGGCCTCACATTTGGCCTGCACAGCCGCATCGACGCCACCATCGCCGAACTCACCGAACTCGCCGAGGCTGGCAATATCTATATCAATCGTAATGTGATCGGCGCTGTAGTCGGCGTTCAACCTTTTGGCGGGCGGGGCTTGTCGGGTACTGGTCCCAAGGCCGGCGGGCCATTATATCTCGGTCGGCTGGTCGACGGCGCCGAACCGAACCGCACCATCCGTCCCGATGGTCGAGGTGAACGAGAGCCGGGCTATACTATGGCGCTTCCCGGTCCGGTGGGGGAGCGCAACCTTTACGGAGTTCGGCCGCGCGGACGGGTGTTGTTGCTGCCGGCTACAGCAGCGGGCTTGCGTCAGCAGCTGGCGGCGGTTGTCGCAACGGGTAATATGGCGGTGCTTCCGGATGAACTGCGGATGCTTGCGCACGATCTGCCCGCAGAGCTGTTGGCAAATGCCGAATGGGCTGCAAACGCCATCGAGGATCATGGCTTTGCCCATGTGCTGATTGAAAATTCGGAAGCGGATATCAGGCCACAGCTGATCGCGATTGCGGCCAGGGAGGGTCCGATTCCGATCGTCCAGCTGGGCGACAGCAATCGGCCGTATCGAATCGACTGGATGCTCGAGGAGATATCGATCTCTATCGATACGACAGCCGCAGGCGGCAATGCCAGCCTGATGGCGGTGGCTTAGACAATCCCGGTTCCGCAGGCAGGGCACAGCAGAATGGCGCGCCCTGGCCAGCCTGGCGGAAGGCTGGTAGATCCGACTCTATTTTTCACTTTTATTTCTTATTGTTACGAGCCTGATGCGGTTTATGATATTTGGATATCTGGCTCGTTTCACGCACATAATTGACATGCCGCAACGTATCTGTTCTGCATCTAGGCATGATCTTGAAGGAGAGAAAAATGTCGGTCGTTACTACGGAAAAGCAACAAAATGTCCTGGTTATCATCTCGAACAACCCGCCGGTGAATGCGCTTGGCGCCGCCGTTCGCCAGGGACTGGTCGATGGGATCGAGCAGGCCTTGTCCGATGACGAGATCGAAGCTGTGGTCATCCGGTGTGATGGACGTACATTTTTTGCCGGCGCGGATATCACAGAATTTGGCAAGCCGATGAAGGGGCCCAATCTTGCTGATGCCCTTGATCGCCTGGAAGCGAGCAGCAAGCCGGTTGTCGCGGCGATCCACGGGACTGCCTTGGGCGGCGGTTGCGAGGTGGCCTTGGCCTGTCATTACAGGGTAGCGGTCCCGTCGGCGAAAATAGGTTTGCCGGAAGTCAAATTGGGTCTGATCCCAGGTGCCGCCGGAACCCAGCGCCTGCCGCGGGTGGTCGGCGCAGAAGCGGCGCTGCCGATGGTCGTGATCGGCAATCCGATTTCGGCGGCCAAGGCGCAGACCATCGGGCTGGTCGACAAGATCGTTGGCGAAGACAGTCTTGCCGAAGATGCCATTGCCTTTGCCCGCGACCAGATCGGCAAGGCACCGCCTCGCTCTTCCGTAGGCACCGCCAATGAAGACGGTGTCAAAAATCCGGCGATATTTGACGAATTCCGGCAGAAAAATGGTCGCAAGCTTCGCGGGTTCGAGGCACCGGAAGCAGCCATCCAGGCCGTGAAGGCGGCAGGCGAATTATCTTATGCCGATGGCGTGCAAAAAGAGCGCGAGCTTTTCATGAAGCTTATGGCCGGCACCCAGGCTGCAGCCATGCAGCATTATTTCTTTGCCGAGCGCGCAGCCAACAAGATTGACGGAATTGATCCGAAAATCGATCTGATACCCATCAAAAAGGTCGGCATATTGGGCGCCGGAACAATGGGCGGCGGCATCGGCATGAACTTTCTCTCTGCCGGCATTCCCGTGACCATTGTCGAATTGAAGGAAGAAGCGCTCGATCGCGGCGTTGGGGTGATCCGTAAAAATTACGAGAATACGGCCAAGCGCGGCCGCATGACGGAACAGCAGGTCGAAGATGCGATGAGCATTTTGACGCCCAGCCTGTCCTATGACGATCTCGCCGATTGCGATCTGGTGATCGAAGCCGTGTTCGAGAATATGGACGTCAAAAAGGAAGTCTTCACCAAGCTAGATGGCATTGTGAAGCAGGGCGCGATCCTTGCCAGCAACACCAGCTACCTCAATATCGACGAGATCGCAGCGGTGACCAAGCGCCCCGAATATGTCCTGGGCCTGCACTTTTTCTCGCCGGCCAATGTGATGAAATTGCTGGAGATCGTGCGCGGTGCGAAAACCGCCGATGACGTGTTGATGACGGCGATGAAGCTGTCGAAGAAGATTGGCAAGGTCGCTGCAGTCTCGGGTGTCTGTCCCGGCTTTATCGGCAACCGGATGCTCAGCCCGCGGCAGGAACAGGCCAATCTGATGATCATGGAAGGCGCCAATTACTGGGAAATTGACGACGTTCTCCTCGAATTCGGCTTTCCGATGGGGCCATTCCAGATGTCCGATCTCGCCGGTGTCGATATCGGCTGGCATCGCGATCCGGAACGCATCGAAACATTGCGCGACGCGCTTTGCGCCGTCGGTCGCTGGGGCCAGAAAGTCGGCAAGGGCTTTTACGATTATGACGAGGCGCGTCAACGGACACCATCCGATGAAGTCAAAAAGATCATCGCCGAATTCGCTGCCAAAGCCGGCAAGGAGCAGCGCGAAATTTCCAAGGACGAGATCCGCGAGCGCCTGCTATATCCGATGGTCAACGAAGGCGCCAAGATCCTCGAAGAAGGCATGGCCCAGCGCGCCAGCGATATCGATGTCGTGTGGATCAACGGCTATGGCTGGCCGCTTTATACCGGTGGCCCGATGTTCTGGGCCGATACCGTTGGACTGGACAAAGTCGTTGCCGGCTTGAAAAAACATGATCTGCCGGTCGCAAAATTACTTCAGGAAAAAGCCGACGCAGGAGGCAAATTCAACGGATAGCCTCGTGCCTATCGATCAGGAGAGAAAAATTTGTCAGTTGAAGCAATAGATCCACTGGAAAAGTGGACATCGCCCGCTGGATGGCCGGTACGTTCGCGCAAGGATGTGGAAGCTTTGCTTTGCGCACCGGGACAACCGTTTGAAATGGAAATGGTCGATATCGATGGCGTGGCGACCCGCGTCTGGAAAAATGCCCATCCCAGTCTTGCGGCCCTAGCGGAACATGCGCGTGGCCATGGCGATAGCGAATTTCTGATTTTTGAAGACGAACGCGTCACCTATGCAAACTGGTATCGAGCCGTGGCCGCTCTGGCGGTGGAGCTTCAAAAGATCGGTGTGACCAAGGGTGATCGGGTGTCTCTGGCGATGCGCAATCTGCCCGAATGGCCGGTGATTTTTTTCGCCGTGACATCAATCGGCGCAATCGCTGTGCCGCTCAACGCATGGTGGACCGACCAGGAACTGGTGTTCGGACTGGAAAATTCGGAGACCAGCGTGCTGCTGTGCGACGCCGAGCGATGGGACCGGATTTCACCGCATCTGTCGAATCTTCCGGATCTGAAACATGTGATCGTATCGCGCAGCCAGAGGGCATTGGCCGCGCCGGCACGTCCGCTCGAAGAGATCATCGGCCGGCCCAATGACTATGCCGATCTGCCGGACCAGAACCTGCCCGCAGTCGACATTGCACCGGACGATCCGTCGACAATTTTTTATACCAGCGGCACCACCGGACAGCCCAAGGGCGCGCTCGGCACGCATCGCAACCTGACAACCAACGCCGTTACCGTCGGCTATTCCGGCGCCGCGCAAGCATTGCGCAGGGGGGATGAACTGCCCGAAGCAACGACGCGAGTCGGCTTGACGGTGGTGCCGATGTTCCATTGCACAGCCTGTTCCGCGACCATGATGCCGACCGTTCACGGTGGCCACAAGATGATCTTCTTGCACAAGTGGGACACGGTCAAGGCGATGGAAATTATCGAGCGGGAAAAGGTCAATGCGACCGGCGGCGTGCCGTTTATCGCGTGGCAATTGATCGAACATCCGGACCGCAACAATTATGACCTGAGTTCCATCGATTCGATCAGCTATGGCGGGGCCCCTTCGGCTCCGGAACTGGCCCGAAAAATCTTCGAAGTTTTTGGCGCATTGCCCGGCAATGGCTGGGGCATGACCGAAACCATGGCGACGGTTACATCCCACAGCGCCGAGGATTATCTCAATCGCCCGGCCAGTTGCGGCCCGCCGGTGGCCGCTGCCGACCTGAAGGTCATGAGCGAGGATGGAGCCTCCGAAATGCCGGTTGGCGAAGTCGGCGAACTGTGGGCGCGTGGCCCGATGGTTGTAAAAGGCTATTGGAAACGACCAGAGGCTACCGCCGAGACCTTCGTCGATGGCTGGGTCCGTACCGGTGATCTGGCGCGACTGGATGAGGAGGGATTCTGCTATATCGTCGACCGGGCAAAGGACATGATCATCCGCGGTGGGGAGAATATCTACTCATCCGAGGTCGAGAATGTGCTCTATGATCATCCTGCGGTGATGGATGCCGCGTTGGTTGGGATCGACCACAAGACGCTGGGCGAGGAACCGGCGGCCATCGTGCAACTGGCGCCGGGACAATCCGCAACCGAGGCGGAATTGCAGCAATGGGTGCGCGAACGGCTGGCGAATTTCAAGGTACCGGTAAAAATCCTGTTCCGCACCGAAAGCCTGCCGCGCAACGCCAATGGCAAGATATTGAAGAAGGACCTGAAGTCGCTGTTCTAGGACTCAGTCGTCGGTCGGGATCAGGCGCATCATGCCTTCCTGCACCGCCGACGCGACGAGAATGCCGTCCTGCGTGTAGAGCGAACCCCGATTGAGACCGCGCGCATGGCCGGTCCAGTCGCTGTCCATGACGTAGCAGATCCACTGGTCGGCCCGGAAATCGTCATGGAACCACATTGCATGGTCGAGGCTGGTCGAAAATAATCCGGGCGTCGTCCAGTGCAATCCGTGCGGGATCATCGACGTCGACAACAATCCCATGTCTGAAGCAAAAGCCAGGGTGGCGCGGTGGATCAGAGGATCATCCGGCAGCGGCGCGATCGTCCGGAACCACTGATACTGGCGCGCGGTCGCGCTTTTGCCCTCGGGCCGAAAGCTGCGGACATCAAACGGCCGCGGCATGCTCATCCGCTCAATCTGCTCATCCGAAACCAGCGGGTTGCGGGCAATCTGCTCCATCGCGCTGATACATTGTTCGGGTGGCAACACATCCGGCATCGCTATCTGATGGGCGAGCCCTTCGGCAGGCTTCTGGAAGGAAGCGGTCAGGTTGAAGATGACCTTGTCATTCTGCCGCACCACCACCCTGCGGTTGGAGATGCTGCGCCCGTCAAAGTCGCGGTGCACCCGGAAATGCAGCGGCTTTGTTTCATCCCCGGCGCGCAGGAAATAGGAATGAAGCGAATGGATCTTCTTTTCGTCATCAACCGTGCGATCGGCGGCGATGATCGCCTGGGCGATCACCTGGCCGCCAAAAATCCGTTCGCGCGCGGTCGATTCGAGCGCGGGAAATGTGAACTCGTCCGCCGCATCTGCCGTGAGATCAAGAGTCCGGAGCAATCCGCCGATCAGCTTCTCCGCAGTCACGGAGGAGCGATGGGCCAAAGCGTCCGATAGCCGGCGTGCGACCTGTTCGTCCGTCAGTTTATCCAAGATTTCTCTTTTCCTTGATAGGGGCCTGGTGGGGATTCTGGCGCGTTCAGGAATATATCTCGAACAGTCCGGCACCACCCTGACCACCGCCGATACACATGGTGACGACGCCCCATTTGGCGCCGCGCCGACGGCCTTCCTGCAGCAGATGCCCGGCACAGCGCGCACCGGTCATGCCGAACGGGTGGCCGATTGCTATCGAGCCGCCGTTGACATTATATTTGGCTGGATCAATCCCCAGTCGATCGCGACTGTAGAGGCACTGGCTGGCGAAGGCTTCGTTCAATTCCCAGATATCGATGTCATCGACGGTCAGGCCCTGCCGTGCGAGCAGCTTGGGCACGGCAAAGACCGGGCCGATGCCCATTTCATCCGGCTCGCATCCGGCGACCGCCCAGGATACGAAACGGCCTAGGGGTTCCAGTCCGCGCCGCTCTGCCTCCTTGGCCTCCATCAACAGGACCGCCGCAGCCCCGTCCGACAACTGGCTGGCATTGCCGGCGGTGATATATTTGCCTTCGCCCATCACCGGCTGCAGCTTGGCCAGACCTTCCAATGTTGTGCCGGGACGATTGCACTCGTCGCGATCGACCGTGTAATCGACGATGCTCTCTTCCTTGGTTTCCTTGTCGACCACTTTCATTCGGGTCTGCATCGGGACGATTTCATCGGCGAAAAGCCCGGCTTCCTGGGCTGCTGCCATCCTTTGCTGCGATTGCAGGGAATATTCGTCCTGATATTCGCGGCTGATATTGTAGCGCTCCGCGACAATATCGGCGGTTTCGATCATCGGCATGAAAATCGCCGGTGCAATCTGCAGGATTTCTTCGTCGATCGATCCTTCCGGTGCGCGGGGCCCCTGCATCGAAATGCTTTCGACACCGCCTGCAACCACACAATCGGCGCCATCGCCGCGAATATGGTTTGCCGCCATCGCAATGGTCTGCAGACCAGAGGAACAGAAGCGGTTGACGGTCGCTCCAGCCGTTGTTTTGGGAAGGCCAGCGAGCAGCGCTGCATTGCGTCCGACATTGGGCGCTCCGTGCGCGACATTGCCCATCAGGCAATCATCGACAAAGCTGCTTTCCACACCTGATTTTGCTACGGCATGCTTGATCGCGTGCGCCGCCATGGTCATCGGCGGGGTAATGTTGAAGCCGCCGCGACCCGCCTTGGCGAGACCGGTACGGGCATAAGATACGATGACAGCTTCACGCATGCTGAATTCTCCTTTTGGTTTTACCGAAACCGCTGTTTTGAACGCAGCGGGCTATCTGGTTGCAGAGTTATAAGAGGCCGGATCAAAATGTCCACGCCCCGCAGCCCTTGCGGCCATCAAATCGGACGAAAGCATGGATTTATCAAAAATTTGACCACGTGGTTGCTATG
>JAGPVK010000453.1 GCA_018067055.1 Sphingomonadales bacterium
GGCGCCGACTCTATGCCCCAGGTGATGAATGGAAAGCAGATGGCCCACAGAAACATCACAGTGATGACTTGCAAAATAGTGGATATGTTCATTCTGAAGTTCGCAACTTATACAATGTTTGAGGCGTTTTTTTGGCGGAGGTTCAAGTCGTCTCGACCTTTATCCGCTATCACGGCGCTATTAGTTTATTTTTGAGATGCTTCTCTTCAAACGGAAAGACTATATTGGTGTCAGGTTGCTCAGCATGTTTGTCCTTGTCTGGACAATCAACGAGGGACATCAAGTGACTAATGACGTTTAAACGGGCCGTTTTTTTATCGTCCGCTTTCACCACAAACCACGGCGTCAGGTCGGAGTGAGTGCGCCGAAACATTGCATTTCGCGCCGCACTATAATCGTCCCAATGTTCAATTGCGACTTCATCTATTGGACTGATTTTCCATTGTTTTAAAGGATCTACCCGGCGATCTAGCAAGCGCCTCTCTTGTTCGTCCTTTGAGATATCAAGATAATATTTGTAGACTTGCATTCCCGAACCGATCAGTAACTGCTCGAAAGGTACTACGGACGTCATAAAGTTTTGATATTCACTTTCGGTGCAATAACCCATAACACGTTCGACACCGGCCCGGTTGTACCAGCTTCGATTCATCAAAACCATTTCCTGACTGGTTGGAAGGTGGGCGACATATCTTTCGAAATACCAAGAACGGAGTTCTCTGTCCGAAGGCTTGCCCAAGGCCACAACGCGCGTTTCCCGCGGGCTCAAATGCTCGGTTATCCGCTTGATCACGCCGTCCTTGCCTGCTGCATCTCGTCCTTCAAAAATAATAAGGATCTGCAAATCATTCTTTATCAGGTGTCGTTGCAATTTTACCAGTTCCAACTGCAAGCGTTGCAAAGAGGCCTTATAGTTTTCTTTGCCCATCCCTTTGGTCCTTTTTTCCTTTTTACTCATCTTGTCACCTTTCCAAAAATCATCTCAATTTGCGCAGAAATGGTCACGCTGTTTTTACAGTTATGTTATGCAGAATATCGCCGGCATGGGCGAAATGGTCGGATGCGTTTGACAAATGGCGATAGATTTCCCGCCGCTTCAAAACTTCCATTACATAGGCCAAACCGCTAGCCACTGCCCTGCAATCGGCCTCCTCCAAAGGATCCAATAGATGCAAAAACTCATCTTGATTGCTGGATTGTTCTGCCCGGGGTTTGGCGGAATAGTATTTTGCATCGAACAACTGAGAAAGCGCGTTGCGATATAGTTTTTCAACCTGTCTTTCCACTTTTTGAACGGCCGCAGCGCTTTGTTCGGCCAAGCTAGGGTCCTTTTTCAAAGTGGCGAAACCGCTTTGAAGCTTTTGCGCACTGGATTGAAGAAGCTTCGCCATTTCGAGCATTTGGGCATCGGGTTCGATCCCAAGAATCTCCATTTCCCGCACGGTCGTCTTGGCATAATTTAAACCCTCATCGATCGAGGTGATCGCCCGATAAATGTCCTCGCGATCAAACGGCGTTGAAAAAGAGCGGTTAAGGGTATCTATGTTTCTTATTTTCAAAATATCCCCTTCGTGCTCCAGTCTCCGCACATCATCGGCTCGTTTCTGCTCGCCTGTTTGCATATAGGCGGCCAGCATTTCCATTGCCTGCACAACGACATCACATTGATCATTAAGCATTGAATAGAAGTCCGGCGTTCGCGGAAACACGGAGTTTATAATTTTCGAGAGGCGCGAAATCCGTTTTGTTTGTGTGCTTTCAGTTGCAGATTGCATAGCCTGTCCAATCGTTGCTCGATTGACTGAGCCGAGTGGCCCCGTCGCGTGGCTTTTGCTTCGTTGGCGAAAAGCCGTCCCCTTGTCGCCTATATAGCTGGCATTCGGCCAGCTTTACCCGATATGGCCAACGGCACTCCCTATTCGGTTCAGATATAAACATTGATCAGAACTCCTGCCGAGATGCCAAATACTAAAACCAAGTAACCGGTTAAAATAGGGCGTCGTAGCTTCTTGTCGGCAAACACAAAAACTATCCCAAGTTTAAAAATGAGGTTGGCGAAGAAGGCCAATATGATTGCGTAAACGGCAATATTGGGATCAAGGATATCATCCGATACGAGTTTCAGATTTGAAACTGTTATGGCGTCAATATCGGTCAATCCCGATAGGAAGGACACCAGGAAAACACCGGCTTCTGCAAAGACATCGTTCATCCAGGCGACAAGAAACAATATCCCGGCA
>JAGPVK010000152.1 GCA_018067055.1 Sphingomonadales bacterium
GAACACGAAAAACACCGTCGACCGGCTGCTTGTCGCCAATATCATGCCGATCATCAACGAAAATGACACGATCACCACCGCCGAAATCCGGGTTGGCGACAACGACCGGCTGTCGGCCAAAATAGCGCAGATGGTGCAGGCGGATGTGCTGGTCATCCTGACCCAGGTTGACGGCCTGTTCGATCGCGACCCGTCCGAGCCAGGAGCAAAGCTGGTCGAGGAACTCAGCGACGTCTCTCCCTATCTGGCGGTGACCGAGGGCGTGAGCAGCCTTGGCAGTGGCGGCATGCTGACCAAGATACAGGCGGCGCACATGGCGCAGAATGCTGGCTGCGAGACGCTGATCGCGCATGGCGAATATGAACAGCCGGTGACCTCGGTGCTGAACGGCGACCGGCGCCATACCAAAATCTTGGCCAATGAACGGCCTGAATCCGCCTGGGCCAACTGGTTGTCCGACCGGTTGCAGATGGCGGGCAGCATCGTGGTCAACGCCCAGACCGCCGAAGCCTTCAAATCGGGCACGCGCCATATTGGCCGGGAAGACGTGCTCTCCATCCAGGGCCCTTATGTCAAAGGCGATGTCATCCATATTTACGGGGAATCCGGTACCGAACTGGCGCGGGGCCTGACCAATTTCTCCTCCGACGAAACCATGGCTTTGGCTCGCAACCCGACGATGACGGCAATGCAGCTACTCGGGTATAAAACCGGCGGCACGCTGATTACCGACAAGAATATGGTGGTACTGGATGACCGGCACCTTACTTGGGAATTGCCGGCAGGTGAGGATATGACCGAAGTCGCTTCCTAGGGCCGGATTTCGCCAACCTCCAGGATCGGTGCGGAATCGAGCCGGTTGGCTTCCATCATCACCGCTATGCGCTGCACCGAAGAGACCAGCAGATTCTGCTCCCAGGGTTCCAGTTTGGAAAACGAAACCAGAAAATCTTCCTGCAACAATTCCGGAGCATTTTGAACGCATGCTCTTCCCTGTTCGGTCAGCACGATATCCACCGACCGCCCGTCATCCTCGCTTTTTTCGCGGGTAACCATCCCTGACTTTGCCAGCCGGTCGACAATCGAGGTTACCGTGGCATGCGACAGATGAACCGATTTGGCGATTACCGACGGTTTTGCCCGACCCTCCTTGGCCAGTTCCTTCAACAACAACAGCTGCGGGGTGGTTTGACCGGTCTCTTTCTCCAGTTTTTTGGACTGCAAATCGATGGCCCGGTTGATCTGGCGCAAGGCCACCAAAAGCGCGTTTGAGTTTGACATGATGAGCCTGTTACAGGTTTTTGGCTGCAATAGCCCAGAAGATTGTCAATTTTCTGGTCGTTGGCCAAGCTTCGGCCGCTAGTCCCACACCGACCGGAACCGGATCTTGTCGCCAATCAGGTCGGCCACGGTGAAGCCGTCCAGATGGCGCAGGAAGGCTTCGATACCGCCGGCGAGAACATGACGCAGACCGCAGGCCGGCGTGATGACACAGCTGCCGTCGGCTCCATCAAAACATTCGACGAAGGCGCCATAATCCTCGAAGATGCGGACAACCTGTCCGACATTGATTGCCGCGGCTGGCTGATTGAGCAACAGCCCCCCGCTACGGCCGCGAACGCTGTCGACAAAGCCCTCTGCCGCCAGGCGCTGCGCGACCTTCATCAGATGATTTTTCGAAATGCCATATTGCCGGGCAATTTCGGCGATCGAATGGTGGCCATCATGCGCGGCCAGATACATCAAGGTGCGAAGCGCATAATCGGTTTGAACGGATAATCTCATAAAAGATGCATATCATATATTGCATTTAAACGCCAAGCGGCATAAACAGTGCATATGAAATACATCTTAACCGAGTCGAGGCCATGACCGAACTTAGCTATGCCGAACGCGCCAGAGCGAAAAAGACAGCGCAGGCCAATGCGCTGGGTATTGATGATGCTCTGATTTCCAATCTGGTTGAGAAATTTTATGGCGCCATCCGCGCTGACGCGCTGCTCGGGCCGATATTTAAATCTCATGTCGCAGACTGGACGCCCCATCTCGCCCGGATGAAGGATTTCTGGGCGTCGGTGACGCTTGAGTCCGGTCGTTTTCGCGGCAATCCGATGCTCAAGCATATCGCGGTCGGCGGCCTCGACAGTCTGCATTTCGACCGCTGGCTGGTGCTCTGGAATCAGACACTTGATGATGTCGCCCCCAGTGAAGCGGCGGCTCAGGTCTTTCGCGAGGCTGCTGACCGTATCGCGTCCAGCCTGCTCACCGGCATCAAGGTCCAGCGTGGCGGTCTCGACGCCATTTCCAAACCAGAGGAGAAGCAATCATGTTGATGGATTTTCAGATCGAAGGCGGGCAGGCGATCACCGCTGAAATCAATGCGGAAATGCAGAACCTGTCCGAGCACTGCCGGGCCCCGTCACATGAAAGCCGGACTTTTGAGCTGCCCGCTTCGGTATGGATCACCATGTTCGGTTCTTATGCTGTGTTCTTCGCGGCCTTATTCATGGCAACCGGTCACGGCACGGCTGCGATATTCGCGCTGGTGATCAGCATCGCCTATACCATCATGTATTTCGGCACCGCGGTGGTCTTGAACAATATCAGCGCAGCCGAACGAAAATCTCGGCCTTGGGCTCACTCCGCCAGTGGAATCGAAACGCAGACGGGCTGGATGGACAATAGAGCCGCTTACGCCCAGATTTTGACGGTACCGATATTGCTGGCGGTCTTTGCCTGCTGCTTTGCCCTTATCCGGGCCGTGATCTGATGTCCGGCACTGCCAAGCCAGCCGCGCCTTATGGCGCTTCACCGATCTTCGATGAGATCAGCCTGCCTGACAAACTGCGCAACGAGCATAGCACCAAGGATGGCACCTGGGGCCTGCTGCGGGTGCTGGAAGGAGAGGTCGAACTGGTCTTTATCGATCCGCCATCGCAGCGCCTGGTAACGGTCGATGACCCCGCGCCGATCCCGCCGCAGGCGCCACATTTTGTCAAACTGAACGGCCCGGTGAAAATGCAGGTCGAGTTTTATCGGGAAAATCCCTTGCCGGAGGAAAATAGCACGGATTGAGGGATCACCCTCGGGTGCTTATCCCAAACCTTGCTGCGCCGCCGGACATCAGGCCCGAGACGGATGCGCAATCAGCTGTTTCCAATATCGTTTGACCCGCCGCTTGCCGACATATTCCAATATCGTCAGCGCCGGGATCAGCAATTGCAGGATGATCGCGCCGAACAGCACGCCGAAACCCAGGCTGGCCGACATCGGGATCAGAAACTGTGCCTGAACGCTGGTTTCAAAGGTGATCGGCGCGACGCCGAGAAAGGTTGTCAGCGACGTCAGCATGATCGGCCGGAATCGCGATTTCGTCGCGTTTATGATCGCCTCTTCAATGGCCATGCCGTCGCGCAGATTCTCGTTGATGAAATCGATCAGGATCAGTGAACCGTTCACGATCACCCCCGACAGCGCGATCATGCCGAACATGCTGAGTACACCCAGCGGCAGGCCAAGGATCAGGTGACCGATCAGCGCGCCAATGATGCCGAACGGGATCACCGCCATGATGATCAGCGGTTGCAGATAGGATTTGAACGGGATCGCCAGCAGCGCATAGATCATCAGCAGCGCAGCGACAAAGGCAAGTCCCAGATCACCGAAAGATTCCTGCTGCTCCTCCTGCTCTCCGCCAAAGCTGTAAAGCAATTGCGGATAGTCGGCTTGCAGGGCCGGCATGATTTCGTCGGTCAGGGCGGTGGCAATTTCCTGACTGGTGACAATATTCGTATCGATATCGGCGGTGACGGTCGTGATCCGTCGGCCATCGGTCCGGCGGATGATTGCCGGAGCCTGGCCAAAGGACACGTCGGCCAGGGTGGCCAGCGGTACTTCACCACCGGGCACGCGGACCCGGAACCGTTCGACATCGACGATCGAATTGCGTTCCGCTTCCGGCAGCCGGATATAGACGCGCATGTCTTCCTGGCCCCGCTGTACGCGCAGCGCTTCGCTGCCGAAGAATGCGGCACGCACCTGCAGCGCGACATCCTGCAAGGTTACTCCCAGGGAACGGGCCTCGGGCTTCAACCGCAACTGGATTTCCTTCAGCCCTTCATCCTGGTCGCTCTCGATATCGAACACGCCGGAAAAACGGTTCAGCCTTTGCATCAGTCTTGTCGATGCGGCCTCCACCACCGCCGGATCCGGATCAGAAATCTGCACATCAACCGGTGCGCCAATCGAGATCAGGTCCGAGGCAAAGACCAGCGAGCGGGCTTCGACGATCGGACCGACGGTTTCCCGCCAGGCATTTTCGAAATCCCGTGATGCCAGCTCCCGCTGGTCACCGGGAATGAAACTGAACTGGACGCTGGCAATATTGGAAGCAAAACCGCCACTTTGGGCATTGGGCCCGGTGGCGCGCGGTGCCTGTCCGATCAGGGTGAAGATGCCACGCAGCGGCGATGGATCGCCTTCATCTGCGCGCGCTGCAAATTTCGCGTAGGTTTCGCGGCCGCCCTGTTCGATCAGACGAGCGATTTTCTCGGTTTCCGCGATCGTCGTTCCGGCCGGCATTTCCAGGCTTGCCGTGACGACATCGGCTTCGATAGCGGGAAAGAAGGAATTCTTGATAATGCCGGCCGGGATCAGCGAACCGATCAATATCAGCAGCGCGACGCTGCCCGCCAAAATCACGAACGGCATGCGAACGGAAAATTTGACCGCCCGGTCGAGCGGGCCGTCGACGAAGGCCTGATAATAGACATCGACCTTTGCCTGAACCTGCTCGAAAAACCGGGTCACGGGATTGTGGGTGGGCGTGCCGGGTATCGGCAAGTGGCTAAGATGATTGGGCAGAATCAGCAGGCTTTCGACCAGCGACAGGAACAGGACAGCGACCACGACCAGCGGAATGTCGGCCAGTATCTTGCCCATCACACCGCCGATGGCGAACAGTGGCGAAAAGGCCGCGACGGTGGTCAGCACGGCAAAAATGACCGGCATGGTGACCCGCCGTGCGCCGCTGATCGCTGCACCCATACCGGTGCGCCCGGCTTCGCGGCGGGCATAGACGCTTTCGCCGACGACAATGGCGTCATCGACCACCAGCCCCAGCGCCAGAATGAAGCCGAACAGCGAGAACATGTTGATGCTGGAGCCAGCAAGATCGAGCAGAAAAATCGCGCCGACAAAGGTCACACCAATGCCCAGCGCCGTCCAGGCCGCCAGCCGGATGTCGAGAAACAGGGTGAGCGCGATCAACACCAGAAACAGGCCGATGGCGGCATTTTTCAGCAGCAGGCTCAGGCGATCATTCAGCAGTTCGCTATCGTCGCTCCAGACCGCGTAGGAAATCCCTTCCGGCAGCGAGTGCGCGAACGCGCCCTCGAGATAGCCCTTGGTCGCACGGGAGATATCCAGCACGCGTTCATCGCTGGTCCGGAAAACCTCGACGAATGCAACCGGCTTGCCGTTGTAAAGCGACACCAGGTCCGAATCCTCAAACTCGTCCCGGATGTTCGCGATCTGCCCGAGGCGGATCAAGGCACCATTTTCATTGCTGACCAGCACGATATCCTCGAAATTCTGCTGGTTATAATTTTGTCCGATGGTCCGCACGCGGACTTCTTCGGTGTCGGTGTCGATCGAACCGGCGGGGCTGTCCAGGCTGCTGGCGGCGATCGTGCGTGATATATCGTTGAGCGACAGACCAAAGGCCTGCAACGTATCTTGCGGTACCTCGATCGACACCTCGTAATCGCGGATCGAGCTGGTATCGACAAAGGAAATTTCGGGCAGAGCCGCCAGCGCATCCTCCAGCCGATAGGCTGTTTCCTTCAGCGCATTTTCGGAAACATCGCCAAAAATGGCAATGCGGACCACGCTTTGCCGGGTGGTCAGCTCGCGAACCTCGGGTTCTTCCGCTTCATCCGGAAAGGTCTGAATCTGGTCAATTTCAGCCTTTATGTCATCCAGCGCGCGATCGATATTCGTACCGAGCTGCAATTCGACGGAGACCGTACCGATATTCTCCGCAGCAATGGACTTTACCTTCTTGACGTCCTCGACGGCTTCCACTGCTTCTTCAATTTTCTGGACAATCGATTCCTCGATCTCGTCCGGCGTAGCCCCGGGATAGGCAACGCTGATCTGGATTGTGTCGAGGCTATTTTCGGCAAAAACTTCCTGAACGATCGTCCGGTAGGACAGGATGCCGGCGACGATCAGGAATAGCATCAGCAGATTGGCCGCGACACCATTGCGCGCCATGAAAGCAACGACCCCGCTCTGCTCCATTACTGCCTTGCTCGGTTGTTCCGGTACGGAAGGGTCTGAATCGCTGCGCTCGCTCATTTGACCGGTTTGGCCTTGGCATCGGATTTTGCTGTGCTTGGGCCCGTCGCCGGTGCCTTTGCTGCTCGCCGGGTTTCGGCAATTCTGACCCGCAGCCCCTCGGTTGCGATTTTCAGATTGCCGGTAACGACAGTCGGCTTGGCACCCAGACCTCTGGTGCTGATCAGCGCTGTTGTGTCGGATCGCTGATAAATATCAACGGTGACGATGTGCAACTTGCCGTCCTGAACCAGCCATATTTTGTTACCAGCCCGCAAGGCCGCCAGCGGCAGCACCGCATAGCTATCCAGTGCCCTGCCGGTTATTTCAGCCGCGACAAAACTGCCGACGAACAGGGGAGGGGTACCGGATGCGGTCGTTGATTTCGCGTCATTTTCCGCCACGGCGGCCGGCGCGCCTCCGCGTATCGGATTGGGGATACGAAGATACACATCAATCGTCCGCGTCTGCGGGTTGAGCAAGCCGTTGACCCGGTCAACATAGGCAGACCAGCGATAGCGCACACCGCCATAGTCGGAATATACCGACGCTTCGATCCTGGCTCCGGCACCCGCGCGGAACAATTGCGGGATCAGCGCAGCATCGCGTTCCGACAGCGGGATGACCGCTTCATAATCCGCAGTGCCGACGATTGAACCCAGCGACTGGCCGGGCTGGACGTAGCTGCCCAGGGCGATTTGTTCGGCCCGGACAATGCCTGAAAATGGCGCGCGCACCACGGTGCGCTGCAAGGCGGTCTGGGCGTTGGCGAGATTGGCTTGCGCTCGTCGCAGTCCGGCGCGAGCCGATTGCAACTGCGGTTGCCGGGTTGCGAGGCCGTTGGTGGCTATTTTCTGCCTGGATTGCGGACCGTCCAGCTCGGCTTTTTTTGCCAAAACGTCGGGAGGCAATATTTGCGCCGCATAGTCACTGCTGTCGACACTGGCATAGGCATTGCCGCCGCTGACTCCGCGTTGCTGGAAACGGTCCAGCTCGGCTTTCGCCAGAGTGACTTCTTCTTGGGCCTGCATCAGGGCGACATTTTGCGATGCGACATCGGCTTGCGCTGTTTGCACTGCATTCCGGTAATCCGAAGTATCGATGCGAAACAGCGTGGACCCCTGCGCCACACGCTGGCCTTCGCGCAGGTCAGGATTGACATAGACCAGCTTGCCGGCAACCTCAGCCGCCAGCGTCAGTTCCTCGCGCGCACGTACCGTGCCGGCACCCTGGACCATCAGGTTGCCAGACCGTATTTCCAGCACTTCGGCTTCGACCAGCGGGATCAATTCCTCGGGCGGCTTCTCCTCCGGTTCGGAGCGTAGCAGGATCAGCATGGCGGCAATCAATATCGCCACGAGCAGGATCAAGCCGCCGATTACGCGTTGCCTTTGCACTTATTCTTCTCCCTGCATGGATGGCGGTGCGGCCATGATGTCCGGCGCGCCTGGCACATTGTCCCAGCTGCCGCCCAGGGCGCGATGCACGCCAAGCCGCGCCAAAGCGACGTCGCGCGCGGCAGATGATAAAGCGGACTGCACCTGATATTGCGCCCGCAACGCATCGAGATAATCGATATAGCTGCCGACTCCATTGGCAAAGCGGCGCGACTGCAATGCTGCCGTCGCCTGCGCCTCTTCCAGTTGCGAGAACAGAAAGCGGTATCGCTGCCGCTCCTCTTCATAGCGCTCGATTGCGGTTTCAACCTCCTGATAGGCGGTAAGCACCGTGCGCGCATAGACCGCCGTCTGTTGCGCATATTGAGCATCCGCGACCTCGATATTCGCCCGGATGCGTCCGCCCTGGAACAACGGCGCGGTCAGGCCTGCGCCAAGATTCAACACCCAATTGTCGAAAATGTTGAGCACGTCCGCAGGATTACCGGCCTGACTGCCGGTGCCGGCAGAAAGACTGAGCGAGGGGAATCGCTCCGCTCGCCTGGCACCCAGATTATGTCGGGCAGATTCGAGTCGCTGGCTTTCCGCAAACACATCCGGTCGCTGGATCAGCAGATCGATCGGCAAGCCGGCAGGCACAGGCTCGAAGATCAGTTTCGGGGTCAGGGTCTTGCCGAGCAGTTCCTGCATATTGCTCGAATATCTACCCACCAGCACTGCCAGCTGTCCCTCGGTCGCGGCCAATTGGCTTTCCCGTTGCGGCAGGCTGGCTTGCACATTGCGGAAATCCTGCCGGACCTGGTATAGCTCAAAGGAGGTGATGAGACCGCGGCGATAGCGGTCTTCGCTCTGCTCGACGCGATCACCCAGAACATCGATCATCTTGGTGGTCAGCGCGATTTGATGGCGCGCATCGACAATGTCAAAATAGCTGGTGATGCTCTCCGCCAGCACCGCCAGCCGCACCGCCTGCAGATCAGCGGCAGCGGCAACCGCATCCGCGCGACCAGCCCGCGCGTCGTTGCGCAGCTTGCCCCAGATATCCAGTTCATAGGAAAAGGCGAGGCTCGATGAATAGGTCTCGTTCTGCAGCCGTCCCGCCGTCGCGCCGGGAAAGGAGCCAAAACTGGTTCCCGCGGTTGGCGAATCCGAATAGCTGCTGTTCAGTCCCGCGTTGACTTGCGGAAACAGGCCGCTTCTGGAAATACGCGCCCGCGCTTCCGCCGCGCGCAATCTTGCCGACGCTTCCGCCAGATCAAGATTTTTGACCAGCGCCTCGTCGAGCAAGCGGTTCAGCACCGGGTCTTCAAATCCGGTCCACCAACGGCTCGATTGATAGGGGCCATCGGCCTCATTCCGGTCAAATGCCGCAGGGATGCCGGCGGCGATTTCGGGCGCCGTGGAATTGGGCGCAAGACTGGCACAGCCACTCGTGGCCGTCGCGATTGCAAACAGCAGATATACGGGATTGTGGAACCGGTTTTTCACAAAGTCATCCGCGATTGAATCGGCTTGTACTTTACCAAGCACCAAGAATATGTCAGTTATGAAATTGAACGTCAACGTTTTAATTGAACGTAACCGTTCATTTTTATCGCGCCAGATGGCTGCAAGAGGAGTGGACCGTGGCAGACACGGATGACAATTTAGCAATAGAACGAGCGGACCGTCCGTCGAGTCAGCGAAAAATCGCCAAAATCCTGGCGGCGGCCCGCGCCGAATTTTTCGGCAACGGCTTTTCTGCGTCGAGCATTGAAGCCATTGCGGCTCGCGCCGGCGTATCGAAAGTCACGATCTATAGCTGGTTCAAAACCAAGGAAAATCTATTTGCCGAAATGGTGAAGGGGGAATGCGCCCATCTGAGTCAGAATTTTGTCGCCGAGAATCTGGAATCAAAAGGGGTCCGCGAAGTCTTGATAGATACCGCAGAGAATATGCTGGATTTCCTGACGCGGGATGAACGGGTGCGGTTTGATCGGATTCTTGCTGCGGAAGTGAGCCGGGATCCAAGGGTCGGCAAATATTTCCTCGACAATGGCCCTCGCGCGCTGCTGCAAAATCTCGCCACGCTGCTACAAAGCGCAATGGATCAGGGGAAAATGCAAAGCTCCGACCCGATAGCTTCAGCAGAAATGTTTGTTGGTCTGGTCAAGGGACATTTGGATTTGTTGCTTCGCTATGGCGAGACAATCAATCTGACAGCGAGCCAGAGGCGCGAACGCGCGGCGCGTGCGGTCGATGCATGGATGTTGATCCACCAGAAATAACGGCTGGCTGGCATTGCTATTCCCTGATCGCACGCAGCGCCGCGCCGGCGGCAAAGGGAGTGATCGCGACGAGCAGCAGCGAAATCGCAGCCAGAAACAGCAACGCGCTGCCACCCTGTGCAGACAGGCTGCCGGCTCCGAAGATCAGCAGCGGAATCGCCAGCGGTACCAGCAGCAATCCGCCGAGTGCGCCCGCTCCTTTCAGGCCCGCGGTCAGCGCCGCGATCATCACCGCCAGCCCGGCCAGCGCCGGTGTTGCAATCGCCAGGCTCGCCAGCAATATACTCAGGGGAGTGCCCTCCAGTCCCATCAGGCCACTTGCCAGAAACGCGGCAAACAATAATGGCGGGCCAAAGGAAAGCCAGTGCGAGACCAGCCTCGCTGCAGCTATCATCTCATCTGAAATACCGCGTACAATCAACTGATCATAAACACCATTTTCCAGATCCGGCTGGATCAAACGGTCGAGCGGCAACAGCGTCGCCAATAGCGCCGCAATCCATAAAATGCCGCCGCCGGTTTGCAGCAGCAATTCGCGGTCTGGTCCTACGGCAAAGGGAAACAGCGTCGCTGCCGACAGATAGAAGATTACCGGTAGCCATGTACCGCCACTGGCATAGCTTTGCCGCACATCGCGCCAGATGATCGTGGCGATGGCGCGGATCACAAACATGCTTCCAATTCTTCCAGCGGCTGCAGTTGCAGAGCGATATCAAAAGCGATCGGCAACGGGATATGGCTGGCGGCCAGGATGATCCCGCCGTCGTCCAGATGGCTCTGCAACGCGGCGCCCAGCTGGTCGACCGAATCCGTATCAAGGCCATTGGCTGGCTCGTCGAGTAGCCATAATCTTGCGTCTGCCAGATAGGTGCGGGCGAGTCGCGCCCTTTGTCTCTGCCCGGTCGAAAAATAGCGCACCGGCACTTCAGCGAGATGGGCCAGTCCCGCACGCGCCATCGCCGAAGCGGTCTGCGTTTCATCCTTGCCATCCAGCCTGGCCCAGAAGCGCAAAGCCTGTTCCAGCGGCAGATGCTCGTCCAGCGCCAGCCGGTCATCGCACAGCGCATTTGTTTGCGGCGTCTCATATGATCCTGCAGACGGCTGGAGCAGACCCGCCAGCAGGCGCAACAGGCTGGATTTGCCGACTCCATTGGGGCCGGTGAGCAATCCCGCCTGGCCCGGCGCCAGCGCAAATGACAAGCCGCGGAACAATATTCGTCCGCCGCGCACGCAGCCCAGCGCCTCGGCCATAAGCCGATCGCTGCTTCCGGTTGACTGTCCTTCGTTCATCGCACAGACTTAAGGCACGAATTGGCGCGAAAGCCAAGCAAGGAGCAAGAAATATGGTGGCGCAACTGAATGATGACGAGCGCAAGGCGGCGCTGGCGCAGCTGTCCGACTGGCAATATGACGCGAAACGCGACGCGATCAGCCGCTCGTTCAAATTTGGCGACTTCACCGAAGCCTTTGCGTTCATGACCCGGGTCGCCCTGCACGCGGAAAAGGCCGACCATCATCCCGAATGGTTCAACGTTTACAACAGGGTCGACATCGTGCTGACCACCCATGACGCAGGCGAGAATGGCGGGCTGTCGCAGCGGGATGTGAATCTGGCGAAGGTGATCGAGGCGTGCCTCTAGGCGCTATTTCTGTTCCGATCCGGCCAGCACATCACCCAGATCGCTGGTCAGGCTGACCGATTGCTTGCGCACGCGGCCCGGCATCCAGCGAGCGGCAAAGGCCAGCTGCTTGGCCATTTTATTGACCGGCGTGTGTACCTTGTCGCCGTGCACCGCACTCCAGGCCGCTGGTCCGATGATTGAAACCGGGCTGACCATGACGCCTGCTTCTTCCAGTCGCTCCTTGCCGCTCTGGTTGGTGCCTTCGACAACATTGGAAATGATATTGGTATCGATGAACCCCGGCATCAGCGAGCGTGATTTAATGCCATATTTGCGGAATTCGATATCATGCGATTCGGCGAGACCGCGCACCGCGAATTTGGTTGCGCTGTAAACGCTGAGATCGGCGACGCCATAAATGCCGGCTGCCGATGCGGTATAGAGAACGCAGCTGTCGGGTGTGCTTTTCAGCATCTCGAAACAGGCGCGGGTGCCGCTGATCACGCCGGTCAGATTGATCGCAATCATCCGGTCGATCGCGGCATCTTCCATTTCCTGGATCGGACCGCCTTCGCCGATCCCGGCATTGTTGAACAACACCGTCATCGTACCGCCGGTGATTGCACCGAATTCCGAAACCGCCTGTTTCCATTGCGCCCGGTCGGTCACGTCGAGCCGGTGAACCGAACTCTGTCCTTCCGGCAACAGCTTGGCACTTTCGGCCATGCCCTTGTCATTGATATCGGCAATCCCGACGAACCAGCCGTGCTCGGCAAAATAGCGGCCGACTTCCCGGCCGAGACCGGATGCACCGCCAGTGATGAAAATCGTTTTCTGTCCGCTTTGATAGCCCATGGTCCCGCTCCCGCCTCGTTATTAACATTGATGTTCATTCGAGCGGTTTTTGACGCGAACGTCAAGTGAAGTTGGACATCAACGGCAAAGCGCGGCACTATATATTCCGATGCCTGTCTCCGGTCCTTCCATCAGCCTGCACAAGCTGAGCCGCCATTACGGTACGGTTCGCGCTGTTGATGGTGTATCGCTCGATATTGCAGCGGGCAGTCTGGTCGCCTTGGTTGGCCTGTCCGGCTCGGGCAAATCGACCCTGCTGAAAATGATCAACCGGCTGGTCGAACCGGACAACGGAAAGATTCTCATCGGTGACGAACCGGTCGAATCGGCCGACCCGCATGTCCTGCGCCGCCGAATCGGCTATGTGTTCCAGAATATCGGCCTGTTCCCGCATATGACGGTCGCGCGTAATGTCGCGATCGGTCTGGAACTCGCTGGCGAAAAAGCGGGCCGCGATGCGCGGGTCGCGGAACTGCTCGATCTGGTTGAATTACCACAGGATCTTGCCGCCCGCATGCCCGATCAGCTGAGCGGCGGCCAGCAACAGCGCGTCGGGGTAGCTCGCGCACTGGCGACGCGGCCGGGTCTGATGTTGATGGACGAGCCGTTCGGTGCGCTCGACCCTGTCACCCGCGACAATCTGACCGACCAATATAAGGCTCTGCACGACCGGCTTGGCCTGACCACGATCATCGTGACCCATGACATGGCGGAAGCATTATATCTGGCTGATCGCATATTGGTGATGGAGGATGGCCAGATCAAGGCCGACGCCACGCCGGCCGAACTGCTTTCCGGCAATGTCGGCGACGAGGCAGAAGCGCTGGTCGCCATTCCCCGCGCTCAGGCCGCGCATCTGATCGCGTTGAGCAAGCAAGCGTGAACGACGCCTGGCAGCAAGCACTGGCCCGTGTCCCCGAACTGCTGGCGGCGCATGTTCAACTCAGCTTTTCCGCGCTGCTGCTGGCGATGGTGATTTGCTTGCCGCTGGCGATCTGGGCAGTGCGATCCCCGAAGATTGCCGGCATTGCACTCGGCGTTGCCAGTCTCATCCAGACGATCCCGGGACTGGCCCTGCTGGCGCTTTTCTATCCCTTGCTGCTTGGCGTGTCGGCGCTGGTCGGTGGTGGCATTTCTGCCTTTGGCTTTCTGCCGGCGCTGCTCGCGCTGACGCTTTATGCACTGCTGCCGATCCTGCGCAATGCCGTGACCGGCCTGTCGGGCGTCGATCCGGCGGTCAGGGAGGCCGCAGATGGTCTGGGCATGACCGCCTGGCAAAAATTGCAACTTGTCGAGGCGCCATTGGCCGCGCCAACGATCATGGCTGGCATCCGTACGGCTGCGGTCTGGACGATTGGTGCGGCGACCTTGTCCACGACGGTGGGCCAGCCCAGCCTTGGCGATCTGATTTTTGCCGGCCTGCAGACGCAGAACTGGACTCTGGTGCTGACCGGTTGCCTGTTTTCGGCAGCGCTGGCGATTGCGGTCGATCTGTTGCTCGGTCTGATCGAACGGGGAATCCGCGAACGCCGCCGGATGTTGACGGGAATCGGGATGGCGCTGATCGCGGCGGGATTGTTGACCGCAACCCTGCCGCTGCTGATCGCGCGCGACAATATCGTGGTGATCGGCGCCAAGGGCTTCTCCGAACAGTTCATTCTCGCCAGGCTGATCGGCTCGCGCCTGGAAAAGGCGGGATATTCGGTCCGCTATCGGGATGGTCTGGGCTCGGCGGTGGTCTATCAGGCGCTGTCGGCTGGCGATGTCGACGTCTATGTCGATTATTCCGGCACGATCTGGACCAACCAGATGCAGCGCACCGACAGCCAGCCGAAAACCGCGATGCTGGATACGATCGGGCAGTGGGCATATGCCCATCACGGGGTTAAAATGCTCGGCGCGCTGGGATTTGAAAATACCTATGCCTTTGCCGTGAGACCGGAGGATGCGCGGGCAAAATCGCTCCGGACGCTGGATGACCTGGCCCGGGTGTCGAGCGATTTCAATTTCGGCACCGATGTCGAATTTCTCGAACGGCCCGAGTGGCGGATGGTGCAGGCTGCTTACCCGATGCGCTTCAAGGACGCGCGTTCGTTCAACCCGACCTTCATGTATCCGGCTCTGGCCAGCGGCGAAGTGGATGTGATTTCCGCCTTTTCGTCCGACGGCCGGATTGCGGCCAATGGTTTTGTCATATTGGAGGACAACAAGGGGGCGGTGCCCTCCTATGAAGCGATCATGCTGCTGGCCCCGGATCGCGGCAGCGACGACAAATTTGTTGCGGCACTAAATCCGCTGATCGGCGCAATCACGGTGGAAAATATGCGCAAAGCCAACTATATGGTCGATCGCGAAGATGACAAGAAAACGCCGAGGCAGACAGCGCTCTGGCTGAATGACAAGTTGAGGGAATGACAGTGAAATCTGGATTTGCATATATATTGAAAATGGCCGGACTGGTCAGCTTGCTGTTCATGGCATGTTTTTCGGTAACGGCGCGCGCGGAAGTTACCGTCACTTTCTATTCTCATGATTTTGGCAAGAATTTCCCCCATGCTTTCTTCGTCGCCAAGGGCGAACTGGCCGACGGCAAGAAGATCGACACCGCCTTTGGATTTACCGCCGTTAATGTGACGCCGGGCATATTGTTCGGGTCGGTCGAAGGCCATGTCCATGCACCGCCGGCCAAATATATCGCCAGCAGCAACCCGCACTTCACCGTCACGATCGACGATGGCAGATATGGTAAATTGATGGCTGTGGTGCAGAAATGGCAGGCTATTCCGCAGAAAAGCTACAGCCTCAACAAACGGAACTGCGTCCACTTCATCAATGACGTGATCAAGACGCTGGATCTCAAGACCAATTTGAAAACGGCAAACTGGAAGAAACCCCGGTCATTCATGGAAGAAGTCATGAAGCTCAATCCATTTCTCAAGTAACTGAAAAAAGGCGAGACTTATGACCGACGTTTGCATGATAATCGGAGCCGGCGCAGGCATTGGCGGTCATGTCGGCACGAGATTTGCCCAGGATGGCTATCATGCTGCGCTCTGCCGCCGCAGCGATCAGGATGGTCTCGACAAGATGGTCGCCGAAATCGAGGCATCTGGTGGCAAGGCTTCCGGCCACCTGCTTAACGCCGTTGATGAAGGGTCGATCGAGAAACTGATCGACGCTGTCGAAGCGGATATCGGACCGATCAACGTGCTGGTCTATAATCTCGGCGCACAAATCGGCAACCGGACGCTGGCAGACACGCCGCTCAAGACCTTTGAGCTGGGCTGGCGAATGGGCAATCTCGGTGTGTTTCGGGTGGCACAAAAGCTGTTCCCCAGAATGGTCGAGCGAGGCGGCGGTGCGCTGCTGGTCACCTCGGCGACAGCGGCGATGCGCGGCAATGCCGGGCAGCATAGCCATGCCGCAGCCATGGGCGGGCGGCGTATGCTCTGTCAGTCGCTCAACGCGGAATTCGCACCCCGGAATATCCATGTCGCCCATATCCTGATCGACAGCGCGGTCAACGCGCCGGATACGCTGGGCAAGCTGCTCGGCCCAGAGCGTTTTGCCGAACTGCAGGATGCCAAAGCCAATGGCAAGGACGAGATCATGGAGCCATCGGCCATTGCCGACACCTATTTCCATATCGCTCACCAGCATCGCTCGGCCTGGACCTTTGAACTGGACATGCGTGCCTTTACCGACACGGCCTGGTGGAATCATCCGCTCGATCTATAGCGCCTGATCCAGGGATCGTTACATCACCATCACATGATAATGGTGCCAGGTGAATATCGCCACGGCACCGCGATGCGGCGACCAGGCTTCGGCTATCTGCCGCACCTCCTTTTCCGACGGCCGTTCCGCCAGATTGAGAAAATTGCCAACGCCGACCTGAATCGCCAGATCACCGGCTGGCCAGATATCCTGGCGACCCTGGGCAAACAGCAGATAGATTTCTGCCGACCAGCGACCAATGCCCTTGATCTTGGTGAGCAGCGCGATCGCCGCTTCATCGTCCTGTGGCAGATTGTCGAGGTCGAGCCCACCGGAGAGGATCAGTTCGGCCAGGCTTCTGGCATAGCCCTGTTTCTGGCGCGACAGCCCGCAGGCCCGCAGTTCGTCAAACTCGGTGGCAATCAGCGCTTCCGCCGGACAACCTTCGCCGAGCCGTGCCTCCAGCTTGTTCCATACCGCCGCTGCCGATGCCACGCTGACTTGCTGGCCGACGATGGTGCGGAGCAGGGTTTCGTAGCCTTCCGGGCGAATGCGCGGTTCCGGATAACCGGATTGGGCAATGGCGGTCGCCAGCCTCGGCTCGACCGCGGAGACATGGTCCAGCCCGGCCCTGATCATTTCTTTTGATAGGCCCATCGATTTTCTGCCCTCGTTTCGGCCCTTGATTCTTTTTGACGGTCCAGACATAGCGTGCGGGATTTTCAAATAACAGTCACTAAGGGGTAGCTATGCCAACGATTCACGTAACCGGCCGCGATGGCGAAGAAAAAGCGGTTTCCGTCGACAGCGGAGTCAGCGTCATGGAAGCGATCCGCGACAATGGTTTTGACGAACTGCTGGCACTGTGCGGCGGCTGCTGCTCTTGCGCCACCTGCCATGTCCACGTCGACGCGGACTGGAAAGCGAAATTGCCGGAAATGAGTGAAGACGAGGATGACCTACTCGAAAGCAGCGATCACCGCGACGAATTTTCGCGGCTTAGCTGCCAGATCGAACTGTCGGATGATCTCGATGGTCTGAAAGTCCGGATCGCCGAGGAAGACTGAATCTTCCTGCAGCATATAAGATAAAGGGAGCGCCATTCAGCCGCTCCCTTTTTTTGTCCGCGAATTTTATCGGTTCAGTTTGATGATCGCACGCGGGCTGCCGTCCGGGCCGCTGGTGCCATCAACCTTCCAGCGCATGTTCTTCATCGAATCGCTGATGGTCAGGCCGTCCTCGGTGTTGTTGGTCAATACATCGCCGTCGGTCACGATGGTGAAAATGCCGTCGATCGGCTCCATTTTCGATTTCTCGGACGAGCCACCCATTGGCAACGGCCCCATTGCCCCGGCCAGTCCGCCCGGCCCCGCCATGGCCGGCGTCAGCACTTCCAGTTCGCCGCCGCTGCGCCGGATGATCTGGACGAAGGGAAATTGCATGGTCGCACCCGGTATTGTCGGAAAAGCGAACATCTGGTCGAAATTGCCGCTGACCGCATATTCGACCTCGAACAGATTATCGCCGACATATTCAACCTTGTTCCAGCCATCATATTTGGCAAGCTGTGCGGCAAATTTTTTCAGGCCTTCCTCGTCGCCCGGCACTGCCCCGCCGAAAATTGCGCGCATCGCGGTGTTTTTCTGCTCATCGTCCTCTGGTTGGCTTTCGGACGATTCACCGTCCATCATCGCGGATTCGGAGGACATCTGCTTGTCATCGCCTTCGGCCAGTTGCATCTGGCCGTTATAGGTAAAGCTGTAGGTCCCGTCGTTCATCAGTTGCAACTGTGATTCAAACTTTCCCGGAATCAGCAAACAGCCAGCCAGCAGCATCGGCGCGACCAGTGCCAGCGCCCATTTGCAATATGTTTCCACGGCTATTCCCCCTTTTTTCTGGTATACTCCGCATATAAGGCAATCGCGGCGGCATTGGAAACATTCAGGCTTTCCATCTTGCTGCTCATCGGCAGGCGCGCCAGGGTATCGCAATGCGCCGCGACATTCTGCCGCAGACCTTCGCCTTCTGCGCCCATGACCAGCGCCAGCTTGCCGGTCCCCATTGCGCTTTCCAGCTCATCATTACTGTCGCCATCCAGTCCGATCCGCCAATAGCCGGCCTCGGCAATTTCATCGAGCGCGCGCGACAGGTTGACCACCCGGATCCAGGGAACGGTTTCCAGCGCTCCTGACGCCGATTTTGCGACGACGCCCGATTCGGGCGGTGCGTGGCGATCCTGGGTGATGATCGCAGCAGCATCAAAAGCAGCGGCGGACCGCAATATCGCACCGACATTATGCGGGTCGGTCACCTGATCGAGCAGCAGCAACGGACGATCGCTTTGCTGGTCCAGTATTTCGCCGAGCCAGATATCGGGCAGGGGATCAACATCGGCGACCATGCCCTGATGCGGCGCATCGCGCGGAATCACCCGGCCGAGATCGGCGACATCGCAGATCACAACGGCGATATCATCAGGAATCTCGAGCGTTGCCAGGGCTTCGCGGGTGATCGAGATCTTCTTGATCACCCGGTTGGGGTTGTCGAGCGCTGCTTCTACCGCGTGCCGTCCCCAGAATTTGAGTCCGCCACCGGTTTTCTTTATAGATTTGTTCTTGCGTGCCATAATTGCTCTCTAGACGCTCTGGCTCCTGCCGACAGCCTTTTTTTCTGCAAATTTCAATGGGCAGGCATTGACAGTTTGCCATCCCTTCGTCATTGAGCCGCTCTTGCCGCCGATGGCGGCCTTGGATACCCGGATGGACAGGTGGCCGAGTGGTTAAAGGCAGCAGACTGTAAATCTGCCCGTGTAAGCGTACATAGGTTCGAATCCTATCCTGTCCACCATTACCCCTCAGGGGCCGCAGAAAACCAACAAACCACTGATTTTCCTTAACTTACTCTCTGCAAGAGAGTACGCAAAAGGGTACACAATCAGTGGGTATTATTTTGAAGTATACCAAGCAAAACGCCAAGACAGGTCGTATCGATTACCGCAGAAAGTATCCTGACGATGTGTGGGCTTTTCTTCCCGGCAACCCGCGTTCGGCAAGCAAGTCTTCGACATCCCTCAGACTCAATGTAAATCCTGCATAGAGCCACACGGCATGAATGATCAATTCAGGTGGGAAGCGATGGCGGTCGAATGACATTTTCTGCATTCGCTGCAACTATCGTGCTGTCGCTCTATCCGCCATAGGAGTTAATGTGACAGTGCCCAACGGGCTAACCGGAGATGTTTTCCGAATGAGGCAATTTGCTGGGCGTGAGCTTGCGTTTGCCCCTCGCTACCTGCATTCGATGGGTTCCGCTAACCTCTGCCGTGCGGGCGATGCGTGAGGGGATGAAGAGCCATTCATTCGAAATATGGTCGGCCTGCACATCGAGCACCATATAGCCCCGCTGGCTTGTGTCACACCATGCAAGATCAGGACTGGCATCGACAAACCGCTTGGCGATCGCAATCGGATCACCGTGAAAACGCTTGTCCATGCCAAGCGAAGAGACGCCTTGCACGGCCAGTTCCACGCCCACTGGTTGATCGCCATGTTCGAGGTTGAACGCCCAAGCATTATGACTGTCGCCGCTGAGGACCACAAGATCAGCATTTGCATTTTGGGAAGCCTGCAGCAAACGCTGCCGTGCCGCAGGATAGCCTTCCCAGCGGTCCATATGCTGCGGAACATCAATTGCCGAAAGGCGTGCGGCCACCTTCATTTCCTCGAGTTTCTTTGCGCTCACCCGATCGTCCGGACCAAATAGGACCGCGAAATCTTCGGGTATACGGGACCGCCCCATGATCACCTGCTGCGCCAAGATTTGCCATTTCCGACCGGATGTGGTGGATGCGGCAAGCCCATCCGCGAGCCATTGTTCCTGTTCCGCTCCCATCATCGTGCGCGCTGGATCATTGAGCGGCCCGTCGCGAAAAGCTATCGCTGCGGCAGCGAGATCTTTTTCGTGGCCGCTGATAGCATCCCGCAAATCGAGCTGCTCCGAGCGCGCGATCAGCCGGGTTTCCAAACGAAACAATGTGGCAAGATCGCCAAGCTGATATTGCGTATATGGCTTGCTGCGCATGGGCAGCCATTCGTAAAATGCCTGCACACCGGCGGCCATCCTATCCTTCCATCGGCCTTCCTTGGCCGGATCGTGATTAGCCGCTCCGTTGTTCCAGCTGTTGTTCACGGTTTCATGGTCATCCCACATGACGATGATAGGGAAGCGCCGGTGCAATTCCTGCAAACCGGGATCGGCGCGATAACTGGCATAGCGCTTGCGATAATCGGAAAGACTGACCGTCTCGTGCGCGGGCTCGATACCCCGAAGCTCTGCCATCCCTTCAAGCGCATCAGATCGGTCCAGCTTGGATTCGTAAATATAGTCACCAAGATGAACGAGCAGGTCGAGATCATCGCGGGCCGCTGCGTGGGCATAGGCATTGAACCAGCCCGATGTAGCATTGGCACAGGAAAAGACGCCGATCCGGAACTGGTTCAACGCACCTTCGGGCAAAGTGCATGTGCGTCCGACGGGAGAAGCCTCGCCGGTGTCAGCGCGGAACCGATAATAATACCAATGTCCCGGCATAAGGTTTTCGGGCCGGGCATGAACGCAGAAATCTCTGGCCGGTGTAGACAGAGCAGAAGAGCGAGAAACAATCCGCTCGAATTGCTCATCTTCTGCAACTTCGACCTGCAACCAGGCAGGTGCTGCGTCGGGCGACACATATCTTGTCCACAATGTAACGCTCCGCTGTTCCGGATCACCACTGGCGACGGAGTGGGTAAATGCCGGTCGCGGCGCCGCACTTAGCGATCTGGGCATAAACAGAGTCGGGCTGATCGCCGAAGCCTGTAGGAGCGAGCGCCGCGAAACGGCGGGTAATGGCGAGGACGGCAGTGCAAATTTTTTCTTGGTCATGGCCGCCGGCTAACGCGCTGGCGTGACACATTAATTAAACGTCCGAACTATTTAAAAACCGACCAATAACTTTCACATTTAATACATGTTGCAGCAATCAAGCCGTCATCACCGACCGCTAGCGGACGCCCCATAACTGGTTCACTCAAAATTGGGGATATAAAATGGGTCGTGAAGTTCTTAACCGTAAAGGCCGCCGCACACGCTTGCTCCGTGCAGCAATTCTGGCTTCTGTCGCCTTGCCGGGAACGGCTATTGCCGGCGACGTCGTCGGGACAATAAGCAGTGCATCGCTGGATCGGCCAGCGCGCGGCGTTACAGTAATGATCGAAGAGACAGGTCAGTCGGTCGGCACCGATCAAAACGGACGCTATACGATACTCGGCCTAGATGCGGGCACCTACACTCTGCTCGTGCTGCAGCCGGGTTATAAAGACAAGAGAATGACGGTGACAGTGCCGCAGCAAGGTTCGGTAACTGCCGATGCCAGTATCGAACTAGAAGGCGACACCACAGACGGTGCCATCGTCGTCACCGGCGCGCGCACGTCGCGCCTGCTGGCGATTGAACGCAAGCGGGCCTTGCCTGTCATCTCGGACATTGTATCGTCCGATGGTATCGGCAAGCTGCCCGACTATAACACCGCCGAAGCATTGCAGCGGCTACCGGGAATCTCGGTCGAAATCGATCAGGGCGAACCGCGCTATGTCGTCATTCGTGGCGTTGATCCCAACCTGAATCAGGTGACCATCGACGGTAATATCGTCGGCATCCCTGAGGCAGAAGGACGGCGCGTCGCGCTTGACACTATCCCCTCGGACCTCGTCGCTGCCATCGAGGTTGTTAAAACCGTTACGCCTGATTACGACGCCAATGCCATCGGCGGTTCGATCAATATCGTCACGCCGACAGCGTTCGATCAGAACAAGCCTTTCACTTATCTTTCCGGCCGCGGCATTTATAATGGAGCGTCTGACAAGTTCGGATTCGCTGCCAGCGCGATGCACGGGCAAGTGGTTGGCCCCAACGAGGATTTCGGAATTGTCGCTGGTGTAAGCTATTCAAAACGGTTCATCGATAGCCAACTGGTCGATCCGTTGGGCTGGACCGAAGTTTCGGACGGTTTCTTTGCCCCCACCGCTATGCGATATTTTGATTATTCGATCGTCCGGGAACGGATTGGCGCAATCCTGAACCTCGACTGGCGGCCAAGCGATGCTGTCCATCTTTATATTCGCAATATCTACAATGAATTCACCGACGTCGAAGGACGCGACCAGTTCGATTATGACATGGAGCGCGGCGACATCACATTTCCGGCTCCGAACCAGGTCACCTATTCATCGGGCCGGGCATCCCGTGAATTTCGCCAGAACGAGCAGACCCAAAAGCTGTATAATATCTCGCCAGGTGCGGAATTCAGCTTCGGCAATGTCGATCTTGCGCTGAACTATACCTATGCCCATGCGCAGGAGCATACACCGGTGCGTGACGATATCGAATATCGCTCGGGCAGCGTGGCAGTGTCGACAATCCTGGTCGAAGGGGAACTACCTACGTTCGTTGATATCGATGACCGCCTGTTCGATCCGGCATCATTTCCGCTGCGTCGTATTCGCCTTCGCCGCGAGACAATTGACGAAGATCTTCACGCCATCAAGGCCGACATAAAAGTTAACATTGCGGACGTGAGCGACAGTTTCGTCAAATTTGGTGTAAAATACACCGACCGGACCAAGGACCGTGACAATTATCAGGAACTTTGGAAACCAGCCGCCGCTGTTACATTTGCCGACACCGGTACCGCCCTGCCCGAAATCGCCAATTTTTACGATGGCGATTACCGGTTTGGACCGGCGATGGATTATGCAGCGACTCTGGACTATTTTTTCCAGCAGTACCCCGGCTCGCTGGTGCTGGACGAAGAGGCAACCGGCTTTAATGATCGCGCGTCAGATTATCACATCAACGAAAAAATCTATGCCGGCTATGTGATGGCCAGCATGGAGTTGGGCGATCTGACCGCCATTGGCGGCGCGCGGATCGAGCGGACCGAGGGCACCTATGATGCATTTGCTATC
>JAGPVK010000454.1 GCA_018067055.1 Sphingomonadales bacterium
CGCCGGCGTGGATGGTGAAATAGTCGACGCCCTGCTCGGCCTGCTCGATGAGGGTGTCGCGGAAGATTTCCCAGGTCAGGTCCTCGGCAACGCCGCCGACCTTTTCCAGCGCCTGATAGATGGGCACGGTGCCGATCGGAACCGGGCTGTTGCGGATGATCCATTCGCGGGTGTCGTGAATATTGCGGCCGGTGGAAAGGTCCATGACCGTGTCGGCACCCCAGCGGATCGACCAGACCATCTTGTCGACTTCATTGGCGACGTCGGATGCGACGGCGCTGTTGCCGATATTGGCGTTGATCTTGACCAGGAAATTGCGGCCGATTGCCATCGGTTCGCTTTCCGGGTGGTTGATATTGTTGGGGATGATCGCCCTGCCCCGGGCGATTTCGTCACGGACAAATTCAGGGGTGACATAGTCGGGGATCGACGCGCCAAAGCTTTCGCCGTCGCGCTTATATTCCTTGAGCCGCTCGCGGCCGAGATTTTCGCGTTCGGCGACATATTCCATTTCCGGGGTGATGATGCCCTGACGCGCATAATGCATCTGGCTTACATTGGCGCCGGGTTTGGCGCGCAGCACCTTGCGGCGGACATTGGGGAAAGGCGCGACGCCGCCGGAGCGGTCAGGGCCGAGCTGGCCATTGTCTTCGGGTTTCACTTCGCGCTGGGTGACTTCCTCGACATCGCCGCGTGCCTTGATCCACGGGCTGCGCAGTTCGTTGAGGCCGGTCTTGATATCGATCAGCGCCTCTGGGTCGGTATAGGGGCCGCTGGTGTCATAGACGCGGACCGGCGCTTCGCCGCCCTCGAGATGGATTTCGCGCATCGCGACGCGGATGCCGGAGCCGCTGTGCGCCGCGACATGGACTTTCTTCGAGCCACGGATCGCGCCGGTGGTGACGCCTATTTCGGTTTTTGCGGGAAGGTCGGCCATATCATTCGTTCCTTTGTCATTTCGGAACGAGGGCGGGTTTTTGAGAAAAACCGCTCCCTCCCTCCGCCGGTAAGCCCGTTTGCACGGTGCCGGATCAGGTTCAGCGGGTCGCAGGGCGTTACACCTGCCTCTCAGTCAAACGACTCCCCGGGGATGGCCAGATGGTAAAGGCTCGGCGGGGCGATGTCATCCCAATTCTGGGTTCGGGTCCGTCGGAAAAATTTAATCAGGCGATTAAAAGCAATGGAGTCGCTTACAGCAATCTGCTATTCCGCTGCAAAAGCCCAACGAGGCATGAAAATGGAGCGGATGATGACGGACAAGAACGAGCCACAACTGGATGTAATCGTGGTGGGCGCAGGCTTTGCCGGCCTCTATCTGCTGCACAAATTCCGTCAGATGGGACTTTCTGCCCGGGCCTTTGAAGCCGG
>JAGPVK010000455.1 GCA_018067055.1 Sphingomonadales bacterium
ACCACGGCCGGGGTTTCATGCATGGTTTTCTGGTCGGTGCCGGTGTGGCAGGTCTGGCAGCAATGGCGCTGACCATTACTCCGGCGTCCCTGCTGCTTGCAGCCGGAGGCGAGAAACCACAAAAGGTCGATTACAGCTTCACGCCCCCTGCTCCGCAGAATCAGACCTGGGATGAAGCACAAGCCAAAAGCAGCGGTTGCCAGACCTGCCACACCGGCACCGACCAGAAAACCATGCATGAAACCCCGGCCGTGGTTCTGGGATGCGTTGATTGTCATGGCGGCGATGCCAAGATTACCGGCGACAATAAATGGGGCAAAAACAGCCTCGCCTATATGGATGCCCTCACCAAGGCGCAGGTCCTGCCGAAATATCCGGAAAGCTGGCACTGGCCATCTTCCGCCAATCCCAAACGCAGCTATGCATTGCTCAACAAGGAATCGCCGGAATTTGTCCGCTTCGTGAATCCATCCGATTATCGGGTCGCTCGCGAATCCTGCGGTGCCTGTCATATGGAGATTATCGAGGCTTCCGAACGCTCGCTGATGGCCACCGGTGCCATGCTCTGGGGTGGAGCCGCCTATAATAACGGCATTGTCCCATTCAAAAATTACGTGTTCGGCGAGGCCTATACGCGCGACGGTGAAGCCGCGACGATCAAGTCTCCCGGCAATCCACACGGCACAGTGACCGAGGCAGAAAAGAAACGCGGCGCGCTGCCGATCCTTTACCCCCTGCCCACCTGGCATACCGTTCCACCCGGCGATATTTTCCGCGTGTTCGAGCGCGGCGGTCGTAATATCAACACCCAGTTTCCGGAAATCGGATTGCCCAATATCGGCGGCATCATCCAGCGGCTGGAAGAGCCCGGACGTCCCGATCTCAAGCAATCCAATCGTGGCCCCGGTACCGGCCTGCGCGTCGCCATTCCGGTGCTCAATATTCACAAGACCCGGCTCAATGACCCGTTCATGTGGTTCATGGGCACCAATGACCAGCCGGGCGACTATCGCCAGTCCGGCTGCGCCGGCTGCCATGTCGTTTACGCGAATGACCGCGAACCGCGGCATAGCTCGATCTGGGCCAAATATGGCCGTGACGGCCAGACACAGACCGTCGATCCGACCATAAGAAACCTGAAAGAGGGCGAACACCGGTTTGGCAGCTTCGGCACCTATGATGCCTCGCATGGTGCTACCGGAGGTCATGGCAAGGCAAAGAAACCGGCCGCAGAAGCGCATGGCGAAGACACCGGCCACGGCGACGAGCATGCCGATGAGACAGATCCTGCGAAGCGTGAAAAAGGACATCCGATACAACATGCCTTCACCCGCGCGATCCCGACCGCCCAGTGCATGAACTGCCATATGCATCAACCGAATATCTTCCTGAACAGCTATCTCGGCTACACGATGTGGGACTATGAATCAGACGCGCCCTACATGTGGCCCGGTCCGGATAACAAGACGCCGAAGCCGGAAGGCATGAGCGACGAGGAATATCAGAAGAAATACAAGCAGCAGAAATACCCGACCGCTGCAGAAGTCAGGGCAGTGCTCGACCGGAATCCGGAAGGCGCATCGCCCAAGGGACTTTGGGCTGACATCGATTTCCTGCGCAATGTCTATGACATCAACAGCGAAGCCAAGGATACGCAATTTGCCGACTATCACGGCCATGGCTGGAATTTCCGGGCGATCCTGAAACGCGACCGGGATGGCAATCTGCTTGATGCCGAAGGCAATCAGGCGACCTACAGCACCGATACCGAAAATATCGTGGCCAATGATGATCCGGAAAAATTCCGCAAGGGTGATGAAGGCCAGTTCGTCGAACCGGGTATCAATCCAGGCAAATCTGTTCATATGATGAGCATTCACGCCGAAGTCGGCATGCAGTGCGCCGACTGCCATTTTGCGCAGGATAGCCACGGTAACGGCCTGATCTACGGCGAAGTTGCCAATGCAGTCGAAATCAGCTGCAAGGACTGTCACGGCACCGCCGATGCCTATCCGACCCTGATGACCAGCAATCTGGCGGCGCGGCCAAAGGGCAAAAACCTGGGCCTCCTACGCAACGCCAATGGCGAGCGGCGCTTTGAATGGTTTAATGACCCCAGTGGCAACCGCGTCCTGATCCAGCGATCGATTGTCGATCCCAAACTCAGCTGGCGTGTCAGCCTCGTCAAGAACAGCGTCGATCGTTCGCATCCCGACTTCAATCTCAAGGCGGCACGGGCGAAACTCATGTCCAAAAGCGGAGCAGAGACGGGCAAATATGCTTTTGGAAGCGGCGTCGCGATGGATGATCGGGCACATAA
>JAGPVK010000158.1 GCA_018067055.1 Sphingomonadales bacterium
AGAGTGGACATAGCGGCCCAGGAAAACACATCGACGCAGTTGCACAAAATAAGAATGCTGCGCAAAAATGCTGCATAACAACAGAAGTTGCGGCGATGCACAAATAGGTTTAGTGCTTGTGCAACATTTAATATTTGATGGTTAGAAGGTCTTGATACCTTCAACAATTCTAACCCATCGGGAGCTGATATGGCCAAGTCCAAGCATAATAAACCAGGCGATCCGATCACGATAAAAAAATACGCCAATCGCCGTCTCTACAATACACAGACGTCGAGCTATATCACGCTCGACTTTCTTGCCGAGATGACCCGCAATGATCAGGACTTTGTCGTCGTCGATGCCAAGACCGGCGAAGATATAACGCACAATGTGCTGACGCAGATCATCGTGGATGAGGAAAGCAGCGGCAAGCAGATGCTGCCGGTCAAATTTCTGCGCCAACTGATCTCGATGTATGGCAACAGCATGCAGTCGCTGATGCCGTCCTATCTGGAAGCGTCGATGGATAATTTCCGCAAGAACCAGAAGCAATTTCAGGAAGCGGTCGAAGGCGCGCTCAACAAAAACCCGCTGGGACAGATGGCGGTCAAGAACCAGAAGCAGTTTCAGGAAGCCGTCGAAAATGCCCTGAAGGCAAGTCCGCTGGCCGGCGTGTTTGAAAAAGCGCTCAGTCTTGGCCACAATGGCGGGTCGGAATCAGACGATTCATCTGAAGAGACTCCGTCAGAAAAAGACGCCGAGATCATGGATCTGAAAAAGCAGCTGGCTGATATCCAGTCCAAAATTGACAAGCTCGATAGCTGACTATCGAAAGCTACTAATCCGCAGGAAAACCAAGTGAAGAAAAATGCTCTTTCCATCACCCGCGCAGACGATTTCGCGGGATGGTACCAACAAGTAATTGCCGAAGCCGATCTCGCCGAAGAATCCGGTGTGCGTGGCTGTATGATCATGCGGCCGTGGGGCTATGGCATCTGGGAACGGGTGCAATATCTGATGGACCAGCGGATCAAGGCGACCGGCCATGAAAATTGCTATTTTCCGCTGTTCATTCCGCTCAGCTATTTCGCCAAGGAAGCCGAGCATGTTGAAGGCTTTGCCAAGGAAATGGCGGTTGTCACGCATCATCGGTTGATGAAAAGCGAAGATGGTGGGCTGGTTGTTGATCCGGATGCCAAACTGGAAGAGCCGCTGGTGGTTCGGCCAACATCGGAAACCGTGATCGGCACTGCCTTTGCGCGTTGGGTGCAAAGCTGGCGCGACCTGCCGGTGATGATCAACCAGTGGGCAAATGTCGTGCGCTGGGAAATGCGCACCAGAATGTTCCTGCGGACCAGCGAATTTCTGTGGCAGGAAGGCCATACGGCGCATGCGTCGAAAGCCGAAGCGATGGAAGAAACGCTGAATATATTGGAAATGTACCGCGCGTTTTCTGAAAACGTGCTGGCGATGCCGGTCGTTGCCGGAGAGAAGCCGGAAAATGAACGTTTCCCCGGTGCCGATGCGACCTATTCGATCGAAGCGATGATGCAGGATGGCAAGGCCTTGCAGGCCGGAACCAGCCATTTCCTTGGCCAGACCTTCAGCAAGGCGCAGAATATCCGCTTTCAGGACAAGGACGGCGAATTCCAGTTCGCCTATACCACCAGCTGGGGCACCTCGACCCGTCTGATCGGCGGTGTCATCATGACCCATGGCGATGATGACGGCATGCGGGTTCCGCCGCTGATTGCCCCCTATCAGGTGGTGATCGTGCCGATGCTGCGCGACAAGCCGGAAGATGAAGAGGTGCTGGAGTATTGCAAGGCGCTGGCAAAGGAAATTGCCGGACTGAGAGCCTTTGACGAACCGGTTCGGGTCAAGCTCGATATCTCCGGTGCCAAAACCCAAGCCAAACGCTGGTCGTGGATCAAGAAAGGCGCGCCTATCATTCTTGAAATCGGACCACGTGACATGGCCGAGGACAAGGTGGCGATGATCCGCCGGGATGCACTCTATCAGGACAGCGGCAAGCTCGACACGAAATTTCTTGCCAAGGCAGAATTTCTGCCCGAAATTCCGGCCTTGCTGGCAGAAATCCAGTCCGCAATGCACGGCGAAGCCAAGCAGCGCCTCGACGGTAATATCACGCGCGGCGTCGAACATTGGTCGGACGTCGAACGGTTCTACAAAGAAAACAAGAAATATCCGGGCTGGCTGGAAGTGCAATGGTGCAAGGCCACTGGCGATGAACTGGAAGCGATCGAAGAGCGGCTCAAGAAGCTGAAGCTGACCATCCGCAATGTGCCGGTTGATGCAGCTGCCGCAGATGGGTCCTGTATCTTCACAGGCAAGCCTGCGGTCGAGCGAATAATCATAGGTAAAGCTTATTAATGGCAGGTCCCAAAAAATCTCACAAACCGAAACAGGTTCCTTCTCGCCAGCAGATACTGGATTTTATCGAGCGATCGGAGCGGCCTGCAGGAAAGCGCGAGATTTCAAAAGCCTTCGGATTGCGGGGGTCGGACAAGATCGCGCTCAAAGCGTTGCTCAAGGACATGACCAAGGAAGGGCTGCTCGCCGGCGAACCGGGGCGGGCTTTGCATAAGGTGGGCGGCGTTCCGAAGGTAACCGTGCTCAAGATTGTCGAGATTGACGGCAATGAAGCGATTGGCATCCCTGAAAAATGGGAAGAAGAAAGCGCACCGGCGCCAAAGATCAGGATCAAGGAAAAAGGCCGTCGCGCCGCGCTGGCGATCGGCGATCGCATTCTGGCGCGCACCGAAGAGCGCGGGCAGGGCCATATTGCCTTTTTGATGAAGAAACTGGCCCAGAGCAACGAAATGCTGCTCGGGATCGTCGAGAAAGACGAGCGCGATCGCTATTGGCTGAAGCCGGTCGACCGCAAGATCCGTCGCAGCACCCCGATCATCGAACTGGGCGATGCGCAGCCGGGCAATTTGGTGCTGGCCGAACCGCTCAAGCGCGGCGCCGAGGTCAAGGCACGGGTGAAGGAAATATTGGGCGATCCGTTCGCGGCCAAGTCGTTCAGCCTGATCGCCATTCACAAGTTCGAAATCCCGCTGCATTTTCCCGATGCGGTGATCGAGGAAGCCGAGCAGGCGGCCAGGCTGGAAATCTCGAAAGAGCAGCGCGAAGATTTGCGCCATCTGCCGATCGTCGCGATCGATCCTGCCGATGCCCGCGATCATGATGACGCGATCTGGGCCGAGCCGGATGAGAGTCCGGACAACAAGGGCGGCTTCAAGGCGCTGATCGCGATTGCCGATGTCTCTTATTATGTACGTTCGGGCAGCAAGCTCGACCGTGAAGCGTACAAGCGCGGCAATAGCGTCTATTTTCCCGACCGGGTGGTGCCGATGCTGCCGGAAGCCTTGTCGACCGATGTCTGTTCGCTGAAGCAGGGCGTCGACCGGGCGTCGCTGGTCTGTCACGTCACGATCGATGCAAAAGGGCAGGTGATTGCCTCCCGCTTTACCCGGGCGATAGTCAAACTGGTCGGAAATATCGCTTATGAAGATGCCCAGGCGGCGATGGACGGGAAACTGGACCATCCGCTGAAGAGCAAGGCGCTTGAACCTCTGTGGGCTTGCTGGAAGCTGCTCGCCAAGGCGCGCGACGAACGCGAGCCGCTTAATCTCGATCTGCCCGAAAAACGGGTGGTGCTGGACGATCAGGGCAAGATTGTCGAGATCGCGATCCGCGAACGGCTCGACGCGCACCGGGTGGTCGAGGATTATATGATCGTCGCCAATGTTGCGGCCGCGCGGATGCTGGAATCGAAAAAATCACCGGTCATCTATCGGGTCCACGAAACGCCCTCGCGCGAAAAACTGATCGCGCTGAAAGACTATCTCAAGACCTTCGACATGGCCTTTGCCATGGGCCAGGTGATCAAGCCCGCCGTGTTCAACCGGCTGATCGAGCAGGTTGACGACGAACTGCTGCTGCCGCTGGTCATGGAACAGATATTGCGCAGCCAGACCCAGGCTTATTACGGCCACACCAATATGGGCCATTTCGGCCTGTCGCTGGGCAGCTACGCCCATTTCACCAGCCCGATACGGCGTTATGCCGATCTGGTCGTGCACCGCGCCCTGGTCAGCGCCTGCAAGCTCGAGCAGCCGGTGCCGGAGAATGAA
>JAGPVK010000162.1 GCA_018067055.1 Sphingomonadales bacterium
CTTAAATCGTCCGCATTCGGGATGTAGCTGACATTAGCAATTGCTCTTCTCAATGACCGCTTCCCCATCCAGTTTCAGCCTTTCAGTGCGCTCCAGAAGGGTGCCGATAGCGGCCGACTGTTGGGCAAAAATGGTAAAAAGCCCGAGAAACTAACGTAAATTGCTGGCATCGAAACATCTTCTCGGGACGCTACCAACTATATCGCAATATAAGGCACTATTGCACCCGCCTCAGCCGAAGCTGCATCGGCCTCGCGGCAGAGCAAGGCATTGGCCGCAGCGAGCACCGAAAGTTTGGCGCTGTCCTGGCTGCCAAACGGTGTAATCCCGTCCTGGTCGACCTTCGCCCGCAAAAACTGGGCCCGGGGGCCGTTGGCGGGGAGGGCTTCGGTGGTTGCCGCGCTCTGATAGTCGGGCAGATAACGGGCGGCTCCGGCCATGAAGCGGATTAGCGGCAGCAGAAACAGGGTGGCCGAGACAAAGGCAGAAGCGGGGTTGCCGGGGAGCGCCAAGATCACCGTCTTGCCCAATTTCCCGGCCATCACCGGCTTGCCCGGCCGCATCGCGATCTTGTAGAAATCGATCTCGGCGCCGAGCTTGCGGAAGGCGGGGCCGACCAGATCATGGTCGCCGACCGATGCGCCGCCGATGGTGACGATGATATCGCAGTCCTTTGCGCTGTCCAGCGCCGCGCACAGCGCATCCATATCGTCAGGAATGCGGCTCAGGCTGCGAGTCTCGGCGGTCAGGCCGGACAGCATCGCGGACAGCATGACGTCATTGCTGGCGGGTATCTGATGGGGCAGGGTGGCGCTGCCCGGCGCGACCAGTTCGTCGCCGGTCGAAACCACCGCCACTCGCGGCTGTTTGCCGACCGCCAATTCGCCATAGCCGGCAATCACCGCTTCGCCGAGCGCCGCCGGGTTGAGCAGGCTACCCGCGGGCAAGCCGATGCTGCCTTGCGCGAAATCACCGCCCTGATGGCGGACATGCCGACCTTTTTCGGGCGAAGGCTCTGCGGTCAGGCGGATGGTCGTGCCATCGGCCGCGACATTTTCCTGCATGACCACGGTATCGGCGCCTTCCGGTAGCAAGGCTCCGGTAAAGATGCGAGCAGTCTCTCCGGCTTTCAGCGCGGCGCACGGCGGGCTGCCTGCCTTGCATTCGCCGACCAGCGTCCAGGGACCGTCGCGATCCTCGAAACGGATCGCATAGCCGTCCATCGCCGACATATCGGCGGCGGGCTGCTCGCGTTTCGCGATCAGGTCTGCGGCGAGATAGCGTCCGAGCGCGGCATGAACGGAAAGCGTTTCCGTCGGCAGGCGAGCGGCCAGCGCGATCATTCGCTGCTGCGCTTGTTCGAGAGGGACGAGTTCGCTCATTCCGCGGTCCAGTCTCCCGACTTGCCGCCGCTTTTGGAGAGCAGCCGAATATCGCGGATCACCATATCCGTCTGCATCGCCTTCGACATGTCATAGATTGTCAAGAGTGCGACAGAACAGGCTGTTAAGGCTTCCATTTCTACGCCGGTCTTGCCGGTCAGCCGCGCCATCGACGAGACCTTGATCCCATCGTCCAGAAAGGTGAAATCGACCGCTACTTTGGTCAGCGCCAGCGGGTGGCACAGGGGGATCAGGTCGCTGGTCTTTTTTGCCGCCATGATCCCGGCAATGCGCGCGGTTGCCAGCACATCGCCCTTCTTCATCATATTGGCCTTTATTGCTTCCAATAGTTCCAGTTTCATCGCGATCCAGCCCTCGGCATGGGCCTCACGAACCGTGTCCGCCTTGCCGCCCACGTCAACCATATGGGCCGCGCCGGTGCCGTCGATATGGGTTAGTTCGCTCATTTCGTTCCTGTCAGCAGCGCGCGGGTTGCGCTCTCGACATTAGCCTGTCGCATGAGCGATTCACCTACCAAAAAGGCGCGGGCGCCCGATTGCGACAATCGCTGGCAATCCTCATAGGTGAAGATACCGCTTTCCGAGACCATGATCCGGTCGTCGGGGACCAGCTTTGCCAGCCGCTCGGTCTGGTCGAGGCTGGTCTCGAAGGTCTTCAAATTGCGGTTGTTGATGCCGAGCAGCGGCGATTGCAGCTTCAGCGCCCGTTCCAGTTCCGCTTCGTCATGCACCTCGATCAGCGCGTCCATACCGAGAGACAACGCTTCTGCCTCGATTTCCGCTGCCAGAGCATCGTCCAGCACCGCCATGATGATCAATATCGCATCCGCGCCGAGCGCCCGCGATTCGGCGACCTGCCAGGGATCGACCATGAAATCCTTGCGCAGGCAGGGCAGGTCAACCGCAGCGCGCGCGGCGACCAGAGATTCGTCTGCGCCCTGAAAATAGGGCTGGTCGGTCAAAACCGACAGGCAGGCAGCGCCACCGGCCTGATAGGCACGCGCATGGGAAGGGGGATCGAAATCCTCGCGGATCAGGCCCTTGGACGGGCTGGCTTTCTTGATTTCCGCGATCAGGGCAAAGCCGGTGGCGGATTTTTCGCGGATCGCTGCGGCAAAACCGCGCGGTGCGGTCTGACGAGCGATATCATCGCTGAGCTTCGACGCCGGGATATCAGCCTTCCGTTGCCGGACATATTCCCGCGTCGTCGCGCAGATTTCTTCAAGCTTGTTCATTGATTGGCGATCCAGCAATTGAGCATGGCGTTGGCAAGGCCCTTGTCGAGCGCCTCCGCCGCTTCCTCGACCCCTTCCTCCCAGCTGTCGACTTCTCCGGCGACCATCAGCGCCGCGGCGCTGTTGAGCAGCACGGCATCACGATAGGCGGAGTGCTCGCCCTGCAGCAGCGCCTTGAGCGCAGCGGCGTTATAGGCCGGGTCGCCACCCTTTATTGCTTCTGCAGGATGGCTGGGCAGGCCCGCGTCTTCCGGGGTGATCCGGCTGATGGTGACGGTGCCATCGCTGATCATGGCCACTCGGCTCGGGCCGGAAATGCTGAGCTCGTCGAGGCCTTCCTCGCCAGAGACGATCATCGCCTTGTCATAGCCCAGCTGCGCCGCCGCTTCGGCATAGGTTGCGACCAGATCGGGCGAAGCCACGCCGATCAGCTGACGCTTGACCCGCGCCGGATTGCACAGCGGACCGAGCAGATTGAAGATCGTCCGGCGGCCGATTGCCTTGCGGATCGGTCCCAGCGGCCCGAGCGCCGGATGATGGTTGGGCGCGAAGAAAAAGCCGATGCCGATCTCGCGCAGATTCTGCTCGGCCTTGGTTGCGGCTTTCACCAGATCGAGACCGAGCGCTTCCAGCGTGTCCGCCGCGCCAGCCTTGCTCGACGCGGCGCGGTTGCCATGCTTCGCCATCGGGATATCGCACGCGGCCACGACCAGCGAGGTGGCAGTGGAAATATTCAGACTATGGCTGCCATCGCCGCCGGTGCCGCAGACATCAATGGCATTGGCCGGCGCATCGACACCGATCATCCGGGCGCGCATTTCTGCCGCTGCTGCTGCGATCTCGGTCGACGTCTCGCCGCGGTCGGCTAACGCAAACAGAAAGTTGGTAACCTCTTCTGCCGAACAGGATCCGTCCAATATCGCGGCAAAAGCTGCGCGGGCCTCTGCTTCGGACAGCGGCTTCGCCGGATCGGGCAGAGTCATGCCGCTTCCTTCGCTTCGATCCCCGCAATCGCCATGAAATTCGCCAGCAGCGCATGGCCATGTTCGGTGGCGATACTTTCCGGGTGGAATTGTACGCCGTGAATCGGCAGGCTTTCGTGGCGAAAGCCCATCACCGAACCATCGTCGGCGGTGGCGTTGACCGGCAGGCAGGCGGGAATATCCTCGACAATCAGCGAATGATAGCGGGTCGCGGTATAAGGCGAGGGCAGGCCGGCAAAGACGCCGCTGCCGTCATGGGTGACCGGCGACGTCTTGCCGTGCATCAGCCCGCCGCGCACGACCTTGCCGCCAAAATGCTGGCCAATGCTCTGGTGGCCAAGGCAGACACCGAGCAATGGCTTTCCGGCATCGGCGCAGGCGGCGACCAGATCGAGCGAGATGCCCGCTTCATTCGGAGTGCACGGACCGGGCGAGATCAGAAATGCCTGCGCACCCGTGCGCAGCGCCTCTGCGGCGGTCAGCGCGTCATTGCGTTCCACCCGCACCTCTGCGCCCAGTTCCATCAGATAATGGACCAGGTTGAAGGTGAAGCTGTCATAATTGTCGATGACCAAAATCATGCCAAGCTGCCTAGTGGGAAATATCCCTCAGGCCAAGTGATTCTGCGAAGGCTTTGACCTGCGCCTTTGCGGTGATAGGGAAATAGCCAACAACATGCCGTTAGCGCTGAGCCTGTCGAAGTGCGGCTCTGGACTTGAAGCGTCCTTCGACAGGCCCAGTGCTAGTGGTTCTTTAAAAAAGTTCTGGAGAATCATCATGGGCGAACCCGTCACCGTCAATATCCCCCATAAACTGGGGCTGGCAGAAGCCAAAAACCGGATCGGCAGCGGTGTCCACACGCTGAGCGATATCATCCCGGGTGCGAGCCTGACCGGCCATCACTGGGAAGGCGACCATCTCCACTTCACGCTCGAGGCTGTCGGCCAGCGCATCGTCAGCGACATGCACGTCCGCGAAGACGAGGTCTACGCCGTTTTCGACCTGCCGCCGATGCTGGCGATGTTCGCCAACAAGATCAAGGCAAAGCTGATGAAGGAAGCGCCGAAGATGCTGGAGTGAGGGCGGTTGGTCGACCCAGTCTAGCGCCGGGCTGATCCCGGAGTCTCTCTCTCTCTGCTCGTTTTCGGGAGGAAAGAGCAAGCTCTCGCCGCTGTTCCGGATTTAGCTGTCGTCACCATCGACGGCAGAAGTAAGGCGATCAAGCCAGGCTTGCGCCTGTTTGGGTTCTCCGGCAGCCTGGGGGCCGACCGGCCCCCGTGACGCGAGGAATTGCCGGTGCAGTTCGAACGGAGGCATGAAGAGAATTTCCCGCGCCCTATCTATCTCTTGACCTATTTCCTTCAGTTCGATGATTGTAGGAGCGATGGCTGCGCGGGTCCATCGATCCCCATTGTGGTCAAAAAGGCCCCATTTGCCTGCGGCGGCTGTTCGCAATGCATCGAGCAGCAACGCCTCATAGTCCATTTCTAAATCAGAGCGATGGGCATCTAGGCGGTCAAGACGATCAGCTTTGGACATTGCGGCGCTTTACAACGCCGTTATACCATTGGCAATCAATGCCGGAAATGCCATTTTTTCGCCGGAGACGGATTATCCGGCTTACTGCCCAAACCCGACATCCCGCGCTCGCTTCACCGCCTCCTTTGCCGCTGCCAGCAAGGCCCCGGCCTTGGCTTCGCATTCTGCCTGTTCATAGGCGGGATTGCTGTCCGCGACGATCCCTGCGCCGGCCTGCACATGCAGCATGCCGTCCTTCACAATCCCGGTCCTCAGCACGATACAGCTGTCCATGCTGCCGTCGGGCGAGAAATAGCCGACGCCGCCGGCATAAGCGCCGCGGGTTTCGGGTTCCAGTTCGGCAATGATCTGGCAGGCGCGCACTTTTGGCGCGCCGCTGACCGTGCCGGCGGGGAAGCCGGCGAACAGGGCGTCGAGCGCATCCTTGTCCGGGGCCAGCTGGCCGACGACGTTGGAGACGATATGCATGACATGGCTGTAAAATTCGACCGTGTAGCTGTCCGTGACCTCGACGCTGTGCGCGGTCGAGACGCGGCCGACGTCATTGCGACCGAGATCGAGCAGCATCAGATGTTCGGCCCGTTCCTTGGGGTCGGCGAGCAGGCTGTCCCGGTTCGCCTTGTCCTCGGCTGCATTCTTGCCGCGCGGGCGGGTTCCGGCAATCGGTCGGATGGTGACCTCGCCATCGCGCGCGCGGACGAGGATTTCCGGACTGGAGCCGGTCAGCGCAAAGCCGGGCAGGTCGAGGAAGAACAGGAAGGGTGACGGATTGATCCGGCGGAGCGCGCGGTATAATTCTATCGGCGGCAGCGTGAACGGCGTGGTGAAGCGCTGCGCCAGCACCACCTGGAAGATGTCGCCTGCCTCGATATATTCCTTGGCGCGCAGCACCATCTGGGCATATTTTTCGGGCGGGACTTGAGGAGAAAACTCTACTCCGTTCGGGCTGAGCTTGTCGAAGCCAGGCTGTTCATTGCCTGCCAACTGTCCTTCGACATGCGCAGGGCGAACGGCGGCGGATAGTCCTCGTTCGACTTCATCCAGCCGCTCTTCCGCGGAAGTAATCTTTATCTCGCTGTCACCATCACTCTCGGGCCAGACCGGCGCGACCAGAAACAGTTCATCGGCCAGCCGGTCAAAGATCAGGATCACCGTCGGTCGGACGAACAGCATGTCGGGCAGGTCCAGTTCGGACTGCGGCGCGCGCGGCAGTTTCTCGACCAGGCCGATGGTTTCATAGCCGAAATAGCCGACCAGACAGGCGAGGGCGCGAGGCAATTCTTCCGGCACATTCATCTGGCAGGCTTTGACCAGATTGCGCAGGGCAGAGAGGCTGTCGCCGCTTTCCGGGGCAAAGGCCTCGCGATCCTTCAGCCAATCACGATTGATCGCGGCCTGCTTGCCATCGGCGCGAAAAACCAGATCGGGTGCCAGGCCAAGCAGGCTGTGCCGTCCGCGGGTCTCACCGCCTTCGACCGATTCCAGCAGAAAATCGCCGCGGCCCTCCTCCATCAATTTCAATGCAGCGGATACCGGCGTTTCGGTATCCGCGACCTGACGGCGCCAGATCAGCGCCGGTCTGTCGCTGTCCAGGGCCGCGCGCGCCGCTTCGGTGCCGAAACTGCCCGCCATCGATATGTTAATTGCCGCCGAACAGCTGATTCTTCAGCGCGGTGAGCGAATCCTCGTTGCGCTTCACACCGATATCCGCCTTCATCGCGTTGATGAACTGGGCAGAATATTCGTTGCCGAACACCTGTTTGAACTGTGCCTTGGTGGCGGTCAGCAAATCATCCCGCTTCGACGCATCACCGCGGTTGAGCTTGTCGAGGACAACCACGAACCAGCCCTGATCACGCGGTGCCGCCAGCGATTTGGCGGTGCCCTGCGCCATGCTGAACATCAGGCTGAGCGGCGGTGGGACCTGTCCCTGCTGACTTTGCCGGGCAAGATCGGCCCGTGTCGAACTGATCCGTTCGGGATTGGGCAGCTTCACGCCGGCATCGGCAATCGCTTTGGACAGAGGCGTGCCGCCGCTGACCGCCTTGGCAATCTTGTCGGCCACGGTCTTGGCTTTTTTGGACCCCTGATCCAGCATATAGTCGCGGGTCACCAGCTGCTCGATTTGCGCCAAAGGCGGCGGTGCGGCTTCGGTAATATCGTCGACGTCGACCGCTGCATATTGCTGGCCAGGAATGATTTCGACGATCTGCGGCTCGGAATCGGCTTCCACCGCAAAGGCGATCGGCAATATCCGCTCCATCTCGGGAATCGGGCGATAATTTTGATCATTGGGATTCTGACCATTGGCGAGCAGAGCCGGGGTGGATTCCACCTTCAGTTTCTCCGCCTTGGCGATGTCACTTAGCGTCGAGCCGTCAGCAAATTCATCCTCCAGCCGGACGGTAAGCTCGGCCATCGCTTCTTCGATCTTGGTGCGGGTCAGTTCGTTGACAATTTCGGTGCGAACCTGGTCCAGCGGTCGGGCCGGGATCTGCTTGACAGCTTCGACCTTCACGATGTGCCAGCCGAGAGCGCTCTGCGCCGGTCCGGCAATCGCGCCCGAGCGGACGGCAAAGGCGGCATTGGCGACCGCTTGCGAGGCATTATTGGCAAAATCGGCCTTGCTGATCGATCCCACTTCGGCGGCAGACAGTCCGACCGACTTTGCTGCCTGATCGAGCGAGGTGCCGCCATTGATCTTGGCGACCAGCGCCTTGGCGGCGGCTTCGGTCGGCACGATCACCTGGTTGAGATTGCGCGTCTCGCTGGCCGCATAACGCGGCTTGTTGAGATTATAATAGCCGGCGATTTCCTTTTCCGTCGGCTTGATCTTGTCATTGAACCGCGATTTTTCGAACAAGGCATAGCGGATCGTGCGGCGTTCAGGAATCGTGTAGCGCGACGCGTTCTTGGCATAAAAGGCTTCAAGCGCTGCTTTCGCCGGTTTCTTGTTGTCAATGAAGGCAACCGATGGAACCGTCGCAATCTGCCCTTCGCGCGATTCAAGCAGCAGCGAAGCATAAGGCACGACCAGCTTTTGCGGCACGGCTGCTCCGAATCCGGCGGTCGTCAACAGCTGGTCGGCGAGCAGATTGCGGGTAAAATCGTCGCGCAACTGGGTTTCGTTCAACCCCTGCTGCTGCAAGGCGCGCCGGAAATTTTCTTCGCTGAACTGGCCATCTGCGCCCTGAAAAGCCCCGATGTTGGCGATTTCGCCGTCGACCAGGCGTTTGCCGGCGGCCATGCCATATTTGGTACCGAAATCAGCGATGGCAAAACTGTTGATCAACCGATCCAGCACGCTGTCGAAACCGCCGCCATTGATATAGGTCTTGAGATCTAGTCCGGTGTTTTGCCGCTGTTCGCCGCGAAAGGCATTGTTTACCGACTGGCCGAGTTCTGCCGTGGTCAGTTTGCTATCGCCAATCTTGACCGCCGTTCCTGAACCTGTGACGCCGCCGAACGTGCCGCTGCTCGATACATCGGCTGTGGCAAAGGCGAAGGCGATCAAGCCGATGAAGCAAAAGGTCAGGAAAAGCCCAAGCTTCGAGGAAAAGATGCGGCGGAAAAAACTGATCATGAAAGAGAGGTTCCATTACGGGAGTTGGATTTGCGCCTGCTTTAGGCGGCTTGGCTTTGTGGTTCAAGCAAAAGACTGCGGAAGGAAATTGGCAAGCGGAAGGATATTTGTTAGCGGATGACAATTGCAGAAAGAGAAAAGGCACAGGGCATCATGGCAAACCGTAAATATATTGTCGGCAACTGGAAAATGAACGGGTTGCGCGCGCAGCTGTCGGATATCGCAGCCATTGCTGCGATCGCCGCCAATCATGACGGCGCCGATGTCGGAATCTGCCCTCCGGCAACCTTGATCGCCGCAGCCGCGCAGACCAATCCCGGTTTTGCCATCGGTGCGCAGGATTGCCATTTTGCCGAAAGCGGCGCGCATACCGGATGCCTGTCGGCGGCCATGCTCCAGGAAGCAGGAGCGACTTATTCGATTCTCGGCCACAGCGAACGCCGCGCCGATCAGCAGGAAGGCGATGCCGAGGTGAAGGCCAAGGCCGAAGCGGTTCACGCTGCTGGCATGGGGGCGATTATCTGTGTTGGTGAAACCGAAGAGGAGCGCGATGCCGGTCAGGCGATAGAAATTGTCACCGTGCAGCTCGCCCGTTCCTTTCCCGCCGGTGCCAGCGCAGACTGGCTGACGATTGCTTACGAGCCGGTATGGGCGATCGGCACTGGCCGGGTTCCAGAGGCCAGTGATGTCGCAGAAATGCACGCCGCGATTCGGGCAAAGCTGGGAGAACTCATGGGGCAGGGAAGCGATGCCGTACGGATACTCTATGGCGGGTCGATGAACGGCAGCAATGCGGCGGAGCTGCTGGCTATCCCGAATGTCGATGGCGGACTTGTCGGCGGCGCGAGTTTGACGGCAGCAAAATTCGAGCCGATTATCGAGGCGGCTGTGGCCAGCTAGTCTTCGCGGTGCACAGGAATTCACCGGCATCGGGAATTGCATGATCGGCGCCCAAAGGTCAGACCCGAAGTGTTTCGGCGATGCAGCGGCGCGGCACTATAGTCTGCCACGAAATTCTGCCGCGAATTTTCATCGCTTGAACTCGGACGGGCCAATCGCTATGTGCGCTGCACGTCAGAGCGCATGCTCGCCATATTAGTTCGGAAAATCCATGTTTCTTTTTATCACCGTCATTCAAGCCATTGTTGCCGCCATGCTGGTGGGCGTCATTTTGATGCAGAAATCCGAAGGCGGCGGACTGGGAGTCGGCGGTTCGCCTTCCGGCATGATGTCAGCGCGCGGCGCAGCAGATCTGCTGACCCGGACGACATCGGTGTTGGCGGTATTGTTCGTGGCCTTGTCGATCACGCTGGCGGTTATGGCGGCGGCGGAAGGCAAGATCGAAACGATCGACCAGAGTTTGCAGCGTGATACGAGTGCACCGGCTGATGACGTACCCTTGGTGAGTGACGATCCGCTGGCGGCGGCCGCTGCTGCAGCGGCAGAAGACACTGCGCCGGCAACCAGCTCTGACGGTTCCATTCCGCTCGACAAATAGGGCTTTGTGAAGCCTGCCCAAGGCAATCGATATTGCGACACGGCGGCATCAGAAGATGTGCGCTGAGTGAATAGGCCTGCGGCGGCGCGATTTATCGCTTCAAAATAATATTTATTTCACTTTTCCGGATTCGCGGGATTGCCATTTGTGGTGATAACGCCTTAAGCCTCTCCTCCCATGGCGCGATATATTTTCATTACCGGCGGTGTGGTTTCCTCTCTTGGCAAAGGTCTGATGGCAGCAAGCCTCGGTGCGCTGCTCCAAGCTCGCGGATATTCCGTGCGAATCCGGAAACTCGACCCCTATCTCAACGTTGATCCGGGCACGATGTCGCCTTATCAGCACGGCGAAGTCTATGTCACCGATGACGGGGCAGAGACCGACCTCGATCTTGGTCATTATGAGCGCTTTACCGGCGTTCCGTCGCTGCAATCCGACAATGTCACATCGGGTCGAATCTATCAGTCGATCATCACCAAAGAGCGCCGCGGCGACTATCTCGGCGCGACGGTGCAAGTCATTCCGCATGTTACCGATGCGATTCAGGAATTTGCTCAAGACAAGCTCGACGGCATTGATTTCGTGCTTTGCGAAATCGGCGGGACGGTTGGCGATATCGAAAGCCTGCCGTTTATCGAGGCGATTCGGCAGCTGCGCAACAAGGTCGGCCGGGAAAATGCTATTTCGGTGCACGTCACTTTGGTGCCCTATATTGCCGCTGCCGGTGAGCTGAAAACCAAACCGACCCAGCACAGCGTCAGGGAACTGACCTCGCTGGGGATTCAGCCGGATATCCTGCTGTGCCGCTGCGAGCACCCGTTGCCGGATACCGAGCGCGCCAAAATCGCCCAATTCTGCAACGTCAGCAAGGAATCCGTGATTCCGGCGCTGGACGCGAGCAATATCTATAATGTGCCTCTGCAATATCATCGGGAAGGTCTGGATAACGAGGTGCTGCGTGCCTTTGGCATTACCGATGCGCCGGAGCCGGACTTGTCGCGCTGGTATGATGTGATGGAACGGATCGAGCATCCGGAAGGCGAAGTGATTGTCGGCGTGGTCGGCAAATATGTCGGGCTGCAGGATGCCTATAAATCGCTTCAGGAAGCGCTGTTCCACGGCGGCCTCGCCAATCGGGTGAAAGTGCAGGTCCGCTGGCTCGACGCTGAACTGTTTGAGAATGAAGAGGATCTAGCGACCAAGCTGGAGCCGTTGCACGCGATTTTGGTGCCGGGAGGCTTTGGCGAGCGAGGCAGCGAAGGCAAGATCGGATCGGTCAAATTTGCCCGCGAGAATGATATCCCGTTTTTCGGCATCTGTCTCGGCATGCAAATGGCCTGCGTCGAAGCGGCCCGTAATCTGGCCGGAATAGCGACGGCATCGACCACCGAATTTGGCGAAACAGAAGAGCCGGTTGTCGGTCTGATCACCGAATGGATGACCGAAGAAGGTCTGCAAAAACGGGAAGCTGGCGGCGATCTGGGCGGCACCATGCGACTCGGTGCTTATGATGCGGTGTTGCAGCAGGGATCAAAAATCAGCGAAATTTATGGCAGCCGCGAAATCAGCGAACGCCATCGGCATCGCTATGAGGTGAACAAGGGCTATGTCGAACGACTCGAAGCAACTGGCCTGATCTTTTCCGGCATGTCACCAGATGGTGAATTGCCTGAAATCGTCGAAAGACCCGATCACAGCTGGTTTGTCGGTGTCCAGTTCCATCCCGAACTGAAAAGCAAACCCTTTGATCCGCATCCGCTTTTCGCGTCTTTCATTGCCGCAGCCTTGCAGCAAAGCCGCCTCGTATAAGCATCCAAATCGATGAAAATTGGCCAAATTGGCCAAATTGGGTAGATGTCGAATCTGTCCAATCTATTTCACCAAATGTGACTAATGTCACAAGCATGCCGCAGACAGGAGCTAGGAAAAACTTCTGAACCAGGCTGAGGGACGGATACAGTGAACGCTGAGGAACTGGCAAATATATTGGCTGAGCATAGCCTGTTTGCTGATTGCGACGAAGCCGAACTGGCAGACTTGATATTGCGCGGGCATTTTGTGCAATATAAAAAGGGGGACGAATTGATCATGCAAGGCGACCCTGGAAACTCGCTCCTGATATTATTGTCAGGCAATGCGCGCACCAGCATGATCGCCAGTAATGGCAATGAAGTTGTTCTCGATTATGCAGAAGCCGGTCAGGTTCTGGGCGAAATCGCGCTGCTGGACGGCGGCGAGCGCACGGCAAGCGTGACCGCGATCGAACCGACTTCGGCGCTTTCGATCACACGCGGTGCGTTTGAAGAAATTCTGGCTAAGCACAAGAATATGGCGCTGCGGTTGCTGAAGGTGATGGCGAAGCGAATCCGGATGGCCAACAGCATGATCGAAGGCGATCGCGCCTATACTTCGGGGCCACGTCTGGCACGCTATCTGCTGCGGCTATCGGTGGCTGGCGCAGACGAAGGGCGGCTGAAACTGGATTTGAGCCAGAGCGAACTCGGCAATTTTGCCGGGATGTCGCGTGAACATATTAATCGGCAGCTGTCCGCATGGTCGGAAGGCCAGATTGTGGCAGTGGAGAACGGGAAGGTCCGGATATTGGACCATGCGATGCTCTCCCATATTGCCGAAGCAGATTCTTGACGGCAATTGGCCTTTTGCGACCCGGGCCAACTATCGTCGAGAGTGACACCATGCGGGTGTCAGGGGCGGTCGGATCCTCATCCGGCTGCCCCATTTCATTTTTCCAGCAATAAAAAAGGCAGCCAGATCGCTCTGGCTGCCTCTCGGTTTCGGTTGAATGACTGGTTTAAGCGGCCTTGTCTTCTTGCTTGTTCCGCTTGTCGACAATCTTGGTGACATTATCGCCCTTGTTGATGGCGATGGTCTGCGGCCGCATCGCTTCCGGGATTTCCCGGACCAGGTCGATCACGAGCAGGCCGTCGGCCAACTCGGCATTTTCGACGCGAACGAAATCGGCGAGTTCGAAGCGCCGTTCAAAGTTGCGGTTGGCGATGCCCATGTGCAGGAACTGCTTGCCTTCCTGGTCATCGGCTTGCTTGTTGCCGGCGACGAGCAGCAAATTCTGCTGAGCGGTGATTTCGATTTCTTCTTCCTTGAAACCGGCGACGGCAAGCGTGATCCGATATTGATCTTCACCGCTGCGTTCGATGTTGAACGGCGGGTAATTTTCGGATTGCTGCGCGCGGGCATTATTTTCAAGAAGGTCGAACAGCCGGTCAAAACCTACGGTTGAGCGGCGGTAGGGGGTAAAGTCAAAACGATTCATATCTATATCCTCTGCAATTGAGCAATGTAAATTTGGACCCGCAGATGCGGCATCCGGTTCGCTGTTGTGAAACCCGAATGGCGTTCCACATCAATAAAGATATGATCAATTTGCTGAATTTCAAGAGGCAGAAAATAGCGACTTATCAGTAAGTTATAAAGTTTCTAGGGGCCAAAAAAACGCCCGGATGCCGATAAGCATCCGGGCGAAAATGGTGACGAACTAATTCGTCCCCTGTTTTCCCTTCCTATTCAACGCCGCTTGTCCCCCAACATTTGGCGGAACCGGAAAGGATCCCTGAACCATGACCCGTTAATCGAGATGTTTGATTCTGCAACCATGTCTGAGCGAATGACATAAATTTGTCATGGTAAATTTGGTGGTTTTCAAAGATTGGTTGCGGCTTGTGTCATATCGGCAACAGCAGATTAACCACCATGCCACTTGCTTGCCCCGATCAGCAACCGTAAAGGCAGGGAAACCCGATCCAAGGAAGTCTCCGCAAGTCATGCTCCTATCCCGTTACGAATGGGTCATCGCAAAACGCTATCTGTTACCCGGCAAGGGGGAGGGGTTTATCTTCCTCGTTGCCAGCATCAGCCTGGTCGCAGTCATGCTCGGCGTTGCCGCGTTGATCGTGGTGATGAGCGTCATGAACGGCTTCCGCGCCGAGCTGTTCGACAAGATCGTCGGTCTCAACGGCCATGCCGTCATCCAGGGCTATGGTGGCCGTCTGCCCGATTGGCGAGACCTGCTCAAGGAAACCCGCGAGACCAAGGGTGTGGTTTCGGCCTCGCCATTGATCGAGCAACCCCTGTTGACCACGTTCAATGGACGGGTCGAAGCCATATTGGTGCGGGGGATGCTGGTTCCGGATATCTTGCACAATGAAACGCTGGACGGAAAAACCGTGGCCGGTGACTTGTCGCGGCTGGAGCCAGGATCGGGGCGTGTCGGGATAGGCAGCCGGCTGGCAACGACGCTGGGCGCCCAGGTCGGCAGTCGAATCACCATCATCAATCCGCAGGGGCGGTCCACTCCGTTCGGCACGGTGCCCCGCGAAATAGCTTATGACGTGGCGGCGATATTTGAAGTCGGTGTCTATGACTATGACAAGGCTTTCGTGATCATGCCGATGGAAGACGCGCAGACCTTGCTGCTGCTCGGCGACCAGATCGGGATGATCGAAATCAAGACCAATGATGCCGACAATGTCGGGAAGATCATCGCGCCGCTGATTCCCAAAGTCGCGGATCGTGGCGTCATCACCGACTGGCAGACGATGAACGCCTCGCTGTTCGAAACACTGCAGGTAGAGCGGGTGGTGATGTTCGTGATATTGTCGATCATCATCCTGGTCGCGGTTTTCAACATCCTGTCCTCGCTGATCATGCTGGTTCGTGCCAAGACCCGGGATATTGCGATCCTGCGCACGATGGGGGCGTCGCGTGCCTCGCTGCTGAGGATTTTCGTCACGGTCGGCACCGCCATCGGGATGCTTGGCATCGCTGCCGGCATCATCCTCGGTCTGATCGCGATCTATTTCCGCCAGAATATCATCAATTTTGTCCAGATGATCACCGGCCAGAATCTGTGGGATCCGTCGATCCGATTTCTGACCGAACTGCCGGCGCGGACCGATCCGATGGAAGTGGTCGGTATTGCCGGGCTGGCGCTGCTGTTCAGTTTTCTGGCGACACTCTATCCTGCCTACAAGGCGGCCAGTACCGATCCGGTCCAGGTGCTTCGCTATGAATGATCAAAACAGCCGAAAAACGGTCGAATTGCGCGATGTGAAGCGCAGCTTTGTGCAGGGCGATGTCGTGATCGAGGTGCTTCGCGGCGTCAATCTCGACATCAATGCCAATGAAATCGTCGCCCTTGTCGGGCCCTCCGGTTCGGGAAAGTCGACGCTGTTGCAGGCGGTTGGTCTGCTCGAGGGCGGGTTCGAAGGATCGATCAAGCTGGCCGGTGAAGAAACCGCGCAATTGTCGGCCAGCGGCCATACCCGAATCCGGCGCGATCTGCTGGGATTTGTCTATCAGTTTCACCATCTGCTGCCCGACTTTTCCGCGCTGGAAAATGTCGTGATGCCGCAGTTGATTTCGGGCGTGAGCCAGAAAGCCGCCGAAATCAGAGCGGAAACGCTTTTGCGCAGCCTTGGACTGGGCGAGCGGTTGCATCACAAGCCGAGCAAATTGTCGGGCGGAGAGCAACAGCGCGTCGCCGTCGCCCGTGCGCTGGCCAACGCTCCGAAACTGGTTCTGGCTGATGAACCGACCGGCAATCTGGACGAAGCGACAGCAGATCTGGTGCTCGCCGAATTTATCGGACTGGTGCGACAAGAGGGTAGTTCCGCATTGATTGCGACCCATAATGAACGTCTGGCGGCCAAAATGGATCGAGTCGTTCGGCTCCACGACGGAGTATTAAGCTAGGTTTTTCAATTCGAAACGAGAATGGCTTTGACATTTCATGTACGAGTATCGATCTGTGGATCGAGCAAAACCTAAAAAAACAAACATTGCGGGGCGCATATGAAGGTTACGGAATTTCAGGTGAAGCAAGCGGATGGTTCGACACAGGACTTGTCCGCCCACAAGGGCAAGGTGCTCTTGATCGTCAATACTGCCTCGAAATGCGGCTTCACTCCGCAATATGAGGGTCTTGAAAAGCTGCATCAGGAATATGCCGACAAAGGCCTCGAAATACTGGCCTTCCCATGCAATCAATTCGGCAATCAGGAACCGGGAGATGCCGATGAAATCCGGAATTTCTGCTCGTTAAACTATGACGTGAGCTTCCCGCTGATGGGCAAGATTGAAGTCAACGGCAATGACGCTGACCCGCTCTGGAAATATTTGAAGTCCGAAAAATCCGGACTGCTGGGATCGCGGATCAAATGGAATTTCACCAAATTTCTGGTCGACCGTGACGGCAATGTCGTCGGCCGCTTTGGCCCGGCCGTCAAACCGGAACAGCTGAAAAGCGAGATTGAAGCGCTGCTGTAAGAACCCTGTTTCGATGCGATGTTTTCGTTCTGGTCACGACCATGGGCGATCGCTACGGAATTCGGGAAATACAAATATGCTGTGGACAAATAGTCGATAGTTGCGGTTCCGGTCATGCTCGGCATATGCAAGTCCACAATGCCACGCTAGTCTGACACCATGGCCCAGCTCCCTTTCGTCCATCTTCGCACTTTTTCTGCCTATACGATTCTGGACGGAGCGATGGAGCCTGCGGCCATCGGTCCAGCGGCAAAAGAGCGCGGTTTTCCAGCGGTTGCGCTGTGTGACCGCATCGGCCTGTTCGCTTCCATGGCCTTTGATGACGGCTGTCGCGCCCATGGCGTGCAGCCGATTACCGGTTGCTTCCTGAGAGTGGCACGTCCGGGTAGCGCCGACCCGACAAAGCCGGTTCTCGATTGGCTCGCGCTCTACGCGCAGGACGCCGAGGGCTATGAAAATCTTTGCAAACTGGTCTCTGCCTCGCACCTTGACCGGCCCAGCGAGCTGGAAGCGCATGTCGGAATGGATATGCTGGGCGAGCACAGCGCCGGTCTGATCGCCCTGACCGGCGGCGGGGAGGGCGCGCTGGCACGTTTGATCGCGGAAGAACAGCAGACCGAAGCCGAGACCTATCTCTCCACGTTGCAACAGCATTTTCCCGGGCGGCTCTATATCGAATTGTCCCGTCGCGAGGACCCGATCGAAATGGCTGCGGAAGCGGGACTGATCACTCTGGCGATGGACCGGGATATTCCGCTGGTGGCAACCAATCCCAGCTGTTTTTCCGACCCTGAATTTCATGAAGCGCATGATGCGATGAAATGTATCGCGCAATCCGCCTATGTCGAAAATAATGACCGGGAAAAGCCGTCCAAGCATCTGTGGATGAAAAGCGCGCTGGTCATGGAAGATCTGTTTGCCGATATCCCGGAAGCGCTGCAAAACACGCTGGTCATTGCCCAGAGATGTGCCTTTTCGCCACCGAAAAGAGATCCGATTCTGCCGAGCCTGGCGGGCGATCTGGCCGGAGAAATCGAACAATTGCGCCGCGATGCATCGGCCGGATTGGAAAAACGTCTCGCAGTTCTGGATGTGTCGGACGAGGATGAACGGAAAATCTATTTCGACCGGCTGATATTCGAGCTGGATGTCATCGTCAGCATGGGATTTCCCGGCTACTTCCTGATCGT
>JAGPVK010000167.1 GCA_018067055.1 Sphingomonadales bacterium
GGCATCGAACGCTGCCCGGCTGAGCGGAACGCGTTTCGGATTGCCGGTGGTGCCGCTGGTGAGCATCTCGACCGCGACACCGGGTGAAGTGCGGATTTCAGAGCGGATCTCGGAGTTTATAACGCGAGCACCTTCAAGACACGGCCCGATCTCGATCACAGCAGATCCCGCATCGGCGAGAGCCGCAGCCAAGCCGGGGCGGACCAGATCGGTCGCGTCGGCGATCACCACCGGCAGCTCCAGTCCTGCGACATCGGCGAATAGTTTCTGATCGGGCAGAATCGGGTTGAGCGTGACAAGGCACCGATCGGTCGACAGCACCGCGACAATTGCCGCGATATGGCCTGGACGATTGCGAAGCATGACGCCAACCCGCGCATCGACGGGTAGTCCAGTCAATTGAAGCCCCGATTCGATCGCCTGGACAACATCCGCAATCTGCTGCCAGCTATATTCATGCCCTTCGAAATCGATTTCGGTTCGGTCGGGATCAAGCGCCATGATTGCCCGCAATTTTTCGGTCATCAAGGCCATCAGAGGGACAGCCCGCCGCTGGCCTCGATCACCTGTCCTGTCACCCAGCGGGCGTCGTCGCCGAGCAGCATCATCACCGCGCCGGCGATATCCTCCGGTTCACCCAGCCGGCCCATCGGTGTGTGCTTGGAGGTGGCCTCATCCCATCCCGGTTTCTCGCGTAGCGCCGCAATAAAATCGGTCGCCACTGCACCGGGCGCGATGCAATTACAGGTTATTTGTCGTTTCGCGACCGCGAGAGCGGTGGAAAAAGTCAGACTCTGAATAGCGCGCTTGGTCATCGCATATCCCGCAGCGAACGGCTGGCCGACCTTGCCGGACATCGACCCGATATTGACGATCCGTCCGCCGTCGCGCAGCCGCGGCAACGCCGCCTGGGTAACGAAATGCGGCCCTTTGACGTTTACCGCAAACAGCTCGTCGAACAGCTGCTCATCGGCGCCCTTCAGCGTCCCGTCGCGTCCACTGCGCCCGACGCCGGCATTGTTGATCAGTATATCCAGATTGGGAGCACCGCCAAAGGCGCGATCACATGCCTCGAACATGCGTTCAATATCCACAAGAGAAGACACGTCGGCTTGCACAATGAAAGCCTGTCCGCCGCTTGCGATGATTTCGTCGGCCAGCTTCTGGGCAGCCGCCTGGTTGCCGGCATAGTTGATTGCAACATGCGCTTTGGCCGCTCCGAGTCGTCGCACGATGGCCGCGCCGATGCCACGCGACCCGCCAGTAACCAATACCGTTTTTCCGCTGAGCAATCGCTTTCTCCCAAACTTTATCTGTTGCGACATAATTGACCTAGTTATATAACTGGTGCAAGACTTATATCGAAATTGGTCTGGGAGATTTGAGGCGATGTCCGACGAGGTGCTGAGCGAACGCAATGGTTCTTTGCGTATCATAACATTGAACCGACCCGATCGGCACAATGCCATGGACGATGCCATGTCAGAGCTTTTCCAACGACTTCTGGGTGATGCGCTGGAGGAAAGCGAAAGCTGCGCGATACTGATTCGGGCCAATGGAAAATCCTTCTGCTCGGGCCGTGATACCAATGTGCTTGGGCACCGGGCCCGCGATGAAAGTGATTTTCATTTCGTTCGCCGCCACCAGGAAGGACGACTGCGCATGCAGGAGTCGACCAAGCCGATTATCGCCGCGCTGAAGGGGGGAGCGATTGGTGGCGGTTGTGAACTCGCCCTCGCCGCAGACATCCGGATCAGCGACTCGACGCTGAAAATGGCGCTGCCGGAAATCAACTATGGCGTCTTGCCCGATACCGGCGGTACCCAGATGATGACCGCGCTGATCGGTCCGTCGCGCACCAAATATATGGTTATGTCCGGAGAACGGATCGACGCGCCAACCGCGCTCGAATGGGGTGCCGTCGATTTCGTGGTCGAACCCGAAGAACTGGATGCAGGAGCGTTGAAGATCGCTCAGGATATTGCGGCCAAACCGCCGCTGAATCTGGCGATGGCGAAAGAAATGATAAATCTGATGCACGGCGCGACCATCCGCACCGGCACGCGTGCCGAACTTTATGCGCAAAGCTATTTGTTCAAGACCGAAGATTATCAGGAAGCCCGGGCAGCGATCCGCGAAAAGCGCGCGCCACACTATAGGGGCAAATAATATGGCGCTTCCCTCTCCGCCCCCCCTCGGTGCAAAAGCGCTCCCCGATGGCACCTATGAAGGTCAGGTTGTCGCCGTGACCGGCGGCGGCACGGGACTGGGCAAAGGGATGGCAGTCGAGTTCGCGAGGCTCGGTGGCAAGATAGCGGTGCTGAGCCGCAAGCCCGAGCATCTGCAGGCAGGACTCGCTGCGATACAGGAGCTGGGCGCAGATTCGATCGCGGTCGCCTGCGATGTGCGTGATCCCGAGGCGATCGCCACCGCATTTGACGAGATTGAGGCGAAGCTGGGTCCGGTCGATGTACTGATCAACAATGCGGCGGGCAATTTCCCTGCTCCGGCCGAGGAAATGACCCCCAACGGCTTTCGTACCGTGGTCGATATCGTTCTCAACGGTACTTATAATTGCAGCCGCGAATTCGCGGTCCGGCGGCTCGCGGCAAGTCTCCCGGGGGCGATCCTGAATATCGG
>JAGPVK010000168.1 GCA_018067055.1 Sphingomonadales bacterium
ATCGCTGAAGAGCTATAAATTTTAGCTTTGGAAAGATGGTATTTTATCGACACGCGTGGCCATGCATCAACAAACGCTGCACTGCGACTTTCACCACATCTATTTCAGCGCCCAGGAGAGATTCGAGCGATGAAATGGGCGGATGTCAATCTTGACGAAGCAGTATGGACGATACCAGCCGGCGAGACCAAGATGCGTAGAGAGCATCGCGTCCCTCTTTCGCGCCAATCAGTTGCAATTATCCAGTCGATGAAGGATGTATCGGACTACAGCGAGTTTGTTTTCCCGAGCTACAACCCCAATAAGCCATTATCGGAAAATGCCGTCAACGGCGCCTTAAAGAGAATCGGCTACGGCGGTGTGATGACCGCCCATGGCTTCCGCACCACTGCCAGTTCACTGCTCAACGAAAGCAACCTTTGGAACCCCGATGCAATTGAACGCGCGCTTGCCCATCAAGACAGCAACGCAATAAGAGCCGCCTATAATCGGACGGCTTATTGGGACGAACGCGTACGAATGATGCAATGGTGGTCTGATGAGATCGATAATCTGAAACTACTCAACGGGGTCTGATAATCCGCTACCACTGAATTTGGTGGCCCCCAAAAAGGCCCCCAACGGCAGCGGATTCTAGCAATCAGCCGCAACTATGCGCGAACAAAAAAAAGCTATATTTTATAATATTTTCAGATAGTTGTAGCCCTATCACACTCTCGAGCGGATAGTCTGCTGGTGCCCAGAAGAGGACTCGAACCTCCACATCCTTGCGAATACTAGCACCTGAAGCTAGCGCGTCTACCAATTCCGCCATCTGGGCCCATGCAGGCGATAATCATGTTGATACCACCTGATAGAGGCGGGCGATTAGCCGCTTGATGGTTCTGCTGTCAATGATTCATATCGACAAAGCGACACTGTCGCCGGCGGCGAGCCGGGTGGCAGCGCCGCAGCGCCGCAGCCAGGCGGAAAAAATGCTGTCCGGCGAGCGGAATCGACTGTTGCTTCGTTCGCCGCGCTGGGGCAGAGGCTAAGCGGAAACCAAGGCACGGGTGGAAGATGGACATGAATCTCGACGGACGATTGATTTGCATATTTGGCGGCGGCGGCTTTGTCGGTCGCTATATCGCACAGGCCCTGCTCGAGCGCGGCGCCCGGCTGCGCATTGCCGAGCGCAATATCAAGAATGCGATGCATATCAAGCCGCTCGGCAATCTTGGCCAGACGCAGTTTGTCAGCGCCGACGTGACCAAGCCGGACAGTGTCGCCCGAGCGGTCCGCGACTGCGATGCGGTGATCAATCTGGTTGGCGTGCTGAAAGGCGATTTTGTGCGGGTTCATGTGGATGGCGCACGCAATGTTGCTGAAGCTGCCGCGGCGGCGGGTTGCCGCTCGTTGCTGCACCTGTCGGCGATCGGCGCCGACAGCGCCTCTCCCTCGCTGTACGGACGCAGCAAGGGTGACGGGGAAAAGGCCGTTTTACACGCCTTTGCAGATGCCATCATCCTGCGGCCGTCGATCATCTTTGGCCGGGAAGATCAGTTCATCAACCGCTTTGCCGCGATGATCGCGATGTTGCCGGTGGTGCCAGTCATCGGTAGCACGACCAAATTCCAGCCGATCTTCGTCGGCGACGTCGCCGATGCTGCGGCCGAAGCGCTCAGCCATCCGGAGCTTTATGCGGGCCAGACCTTCGAGCTGGGCGGCCCGGAGATCATCAGCATGGGCGATATCAACCGGCGGATCGCCAATATGACCGGCCGCGACCGCAGCTTTGTCGACGTCCCGGATTTCGCCGCGAAAATGATGGCGAGCCTGCTCGGCCCGCTGCCCGGTGCTCCGATTACCGCTGACCAGTACAAGATGCTGCAGAAAGACAATATCGTGGCGCCGGGGGCCAGGGGTCTGGACGCTTTCGGCGTGGCACCGACACCGCTCGCCGCGGTCGCCAGCGGCTGGATGGAGAAATATACCGCGCACGGACGATTCGGGGCCCGGGCCAAGGCATGAGCGAAATTCTGACCGCGATCATCCTCGGCATTGTCGAGGGTTTGACCGAATTCCTGCCGGTTTCCTCGACCGGCCATCTGATCCTGGCGACCGAGTTGCTCGGCTATGATGCGCAGAAATGGGCGATATTCAATATTGCGATCCAGCCGGGAGCGATTTTGGCGATTGTCGTGCTCTACTGGCGCACCTTCATGGACGTGCTGTCCGGACTGTTCAAATGGGAGGGCAGCGCCATTGCCTTTGTCCGCAATCTGCTGCTGGCGTTTTTCCCTGCCGTCATATTGGGACTCAGCTTTGGCGATTTGATCGAGACGATGCTGGAAAATGCGGTGATCGTTTGCTGGGCACTGATCATCGGCGGGTTCGCCATCCTGGTCGTCGAAAAATATGCGCGGCCAACCGAATCCGGCGGCGTGTCGGGCGTTACCGTTCGCCAGTCGGTGCTGATCGGGCTGGTCCAGTGCCTGGCCATGATCCCGGGGGTCAGCCGGTCCGGCGCCACCATATTGGGTGCCATGGCCTTTGGCGTAGACCGCAAGACCGCCGCAGAGTTCAGCTTCTTTCTCGCTCTGCCGACGCTGACCGGCGCCACCGTTTTGCAATTGTTCAAGCACAGCGATCAGGTCACCGCCAATGATGGCGGGTTGATCGCGATCGGCTTCGTGGTCTCGTTCGTCGTGGCGCTGGTGGTGGTGAAAGGCTTTGTCTCGATCGTTACCCGCTATGGCTTTGGCCCCTTTGCCTGGTACCGGGTTGTTGCCGGGGTGGCTGGCCTGATCTGGCTCGCCAATCGGTAAAGGTCCGTATCGGACTTATAACATGTATGCCGACCCCAGGTATCGGTGCTTGTGCCAGACGATATAGCATATTGGGACAGCATAGCTGCCCTAATATGCTATTTTTCCGTGACTCTCGCCGCTTTTTCGGCTAGTCATCCTGCAATGCCTGCGCAGGCGGCATTGCGATAACAATCTTAAATTACAAATCATGGGTATCTGGCATGGCAAAAAGCCCGGACAAACTGGACATGTTGAAATTTGTCGATCTGGGGCAAAATTACCCGGAAAAACGTGCGCCGGGCCTGCGCGCCGAGGATTTTCAGGAAATCGCCGACAAATATGCGCCGGACAAGGCTGCGGAGCAATCCGCGCGCTGCTCGCAATGCGGCGTGCCTTATTGTTCTGTCCATTGCCCGCTGCACAATCATATTCCCGACTGGCTCCGTCTGACCGCGGAGGGGCGGCTGCGCGAAGCCTATGAAATGTCCAATCTGACCTCGACCATGCCGGAAATCTGTGGCCGCATCTGCCCGCAGGACCGTCTGTGCGAAGGCAATTGCGTGATCGAATTTTCCGGCCATGGCGCGGTCACCATCGGCGCGGTGGAAAAATATATCACCGACACCGCGTGGGAAGAAGGCTGGGTCGAACCGCTGCAGCCCGGTCGGCCCAAAGACCAGTCGGTCGGCATCATCGGTGCCGGACCAGCCGGACTGACCGCGGCCGAATATCTGCGCATCGCCGGTTACAAGGTACATGTCTATGACCGGCACGACCGCGCCGGCGGTTTGCTGACCTATGGTATCCCGGGCTTCAAGCTGGAAAAGCATGTGATCATGCGGCGGGTGCAGCGGCTGAAGGACGGCGGCATCCAGATCCACGAAAATTTCGAAGTCGGCAGGGACGCAACGCTGGACGAACTGCGCGCCAAACATGATGCGATACTGATCGCGACCGGCGTCTATCAGGCCCGCGAAATCCAGATGCCGGGAGTCGGTGCGCCGGGGGTTGAAGAAGCGCTCGATTTCCTGATCGCTTCCAACCGCAAGAGCTTTGGCGATGATGTGCCTGATTTTGATAACGGTCGCTTTAACGCCCAGGGTAAAAATGTAGTGGTGATCGGCGGCGGCGACACGGCGATGGATTGCGTAAGGACATCAATCCGGCA
>JAGPVK010000171.1 GCA_018067055.1 Sphingomonadales bacterium
ATGATGCGGCGTGATCGTTGCCGCGACATTAGGCCCGCAGCTATCGACAAAGCGGACCGCCTGCTCGGTGGTAATATGCTCGAACACGACTTTCAGGCCCGGCAATGCTCCGATCAATTTCTGCAACACCCGCTCGATAAACACCGCTTCGCGATCAAAAATATCAATATCACTATCAGTCACTTCGCCATGGACCAGCAGCGGCATGCCAATCTCCTGCATCCGCTCGAGCACCGGCATGATATGCGCGACATCGGTCACCCCATGGGCGCTGTTGGTCGTGGCATTGGCGGGGTAGAGTTTCGCGGCGGTGAAAATTCCGGCAGCGTGGCCGGCAGCGATGTCGTCGGCATCGGCATCATCGGTGAGATAACAGGTCATCAGCGGGGTAAAATCGGACTCGTCCGGCAAGGCCGCCATGATCCGCTCCCGATAGGCGGTGGCACTGGCGGCGCTGGTCACCGGCGGCGACAGATTGGGCATGACGATCGCCCGTCCGAATTGCCGCGCGGTAAATGGCGCGACCGCTTCGAGCATCGCTCCATCGCGCAAGTGGACGTGCCAGTCATCTGGGCGACGGATGGTAATGGTCTCGGTCATATAGCTCCGGGTAAGGCTTGGTTTTTCGCTCCGCACACCCTACCTAAATGCCATGACCGAAACCAGACTTAATGACCGTGCCATCGTCCGTCTTTCCGCAACGGACGGGTCGGAAGATATCCGGGCGTTTCTGCAAGGCCTGGTTACCCAGGATATGACCGCCGTGGCAGAGGGCGCACCCCAATGGTCGGCGCTGCTCACCGCGCAGGGGAAAGTGCTGTTCGATTTCTTCCTGTGGGCTGACGGTGACGACATATTGATCGACTGCGAAAAGGAGCAGGTCGAGGCACTGGTCAAGCGCCTGAAGCTCTATCGCCTCCGCCGCAAGATCGAGATCGTCCGGGATGACAGGATCGGGGTGCACTGGGCCATGATGGCCAAAGACCGGCCGGTCGATCCGCGCTTGCCGGACTTGGGGCATCGCTGGCTGGATGCTGCGGCTGATGGGGAAGGCGCCGAAGAAGCCTACAGGAAGCATCGCCTGTCGCTCAGCGTGACCGAAGGCCTGGCAGAACTGGGCAGCGACAAGAGTTTGTGGCTGGAATGCAATGCCGCAGAACTGAACGGCGTCAGCTTCACCAAGGGCTGCTATGTCGGACAGGAAAATACCGCGCGGATGAACTACCGGCAAAAGGTCAATCGGCGAATGGTCGTGGTGCCGATCGCCGAGACCGATGAAAAACGCCAGCGCATCGCCTATCCCGCTTATGCCCTGTCGGTTGAACATCGGCGCGTGGACGATATGAAAACGCTCGACCTGCCCGATTGGCTGGCAACGGCGATCCGGGACTAATAGACGGTCGTCAGCCTTCCGCCAACGCCGTCCTGTCGGATCAATTCCCCCTGATCGAGACTAGGCTGCGTCGCTTTCTTCGGTAGCACGCGGCTTCATCACCCGTTTTTTGCGAGCCGGTTTTTTTTCAACCTGAACCTCGGTGGTCTGCGAAATTGCCGGTGGCAGAGCGCTGGCGTCAATGCCGTTGCCGTCGTTGCCCTGTTCCGAAGATTCGTTGCGGGCTGCAACATTTTCAACCTTGCGCGGACGCCGGCTACGGACCGGTTTCTTCTCTTCGGGCGCGTCATTGTCCGCGGTATCGTCGCGATCATTCCGATCATCGCGCTGTGGGCGATTCTGGTTCGATTGCTGCGGACGGCTGCGTTGATTATCGCCGTCATTGTCGTTGGAATCATCCTGACCGTTGCCGCGGTTATCGCCACGATTGTCCTGGCGATTGTCTCCGCGCGGTTCTTCGCGGGCGATCCGCTGTTCTTCGCGGCGGGCGATGGTATCGGCATTCACCCGGAAATAATGATCGGCAAATTGATGATAATATTCAGCCTGGACGCGGTCACCATTGACCTGCGCATCCTGCGCCATTTTCTTGAATTTATCGAGCATCTGCGCGGCATTGCCACGCGCGCGGCTGTCGATCCGGTTATCACGGTCCGATCCGCCACTGCGGTTGCTCTGGGGACGGTTATTGGTGTTCCGGCCGCGCCCACGGCGGCCAGGCTGACGATTGTTCATCAAATTTCAGGTATCCTTGTACCGATAATAAACTTGGTCTTTCTCAAGTCATAGCCACACTCGGGTGGCGATTGCGCTGCAGACAACCTGTCCACAGCGTCCCATACAAGACAAATGCACGCCGAAATCCAGCAACATTATCGAGTTGGGGGCAGGCCAGTGATTTAGGGAAAAAGCCAGAAATCCTCTGGGCCTGTGCAAGTCTTAGCGACTCGCTTCGGCAAAACCAAGCCCTTTTTACCGCCGGAGGATCAACAAACGATCATTCTTGCTCAAATCCTGTTTTAATTCAACGTGATAACCACTTTTCGTCGCCATTTCCGAAACCGGATTAGCCTGATCAAAGCCAATTTCGAGCAAGGCGGTGCCGCTTGACGAGAGCAGTTTTTCCAGCGCGGGTAGGATGATTGCATAGTCATCGAGCCCCTGCTCGCCGGCGAACAGGGCTTGATGTGGTTCAAAATCGGCCACATCTGCGGACAAGCGCACGCCGGATGCGACATAAGGCGGGTTGGCGAGGATCAGGTCAAAGCCGGAACCGAGCGAGCCGGTCCAGTCAGGCTGACACCAATCCAGCAACAGAAAACTGGCACGGTCAGCCAGGCCAAGTGCATCGGCATTATTATGGGCAATCTGCAACGCAGCTGCGCTGGCATCAATGCCCAGCCCCCTGGCCTCCGGAAATTCATGCAAGGCGGCAAGCACAAGCGCGCCGCTGCCGGTACCCAGATCCAATATCCGCCGCGGATGCGTGGATGCGAACAGGCGAACCGCCTCCTCGATCAGCAATTCGCTGTCGGGACGCGGGATCAGGACATCGGGTGTCACCTGAAAGTCGAGACCCCAGAATTCCTTCCTGCCGATGATATGGGCAATCGGTTCGGACCGCTGACGTCGTTCAACCAGTGCTGCAAATTCCGATGGCTCGGTGAGCGCTGGCAATTTCAGCAGCAATTCGGACCGCTCGATCTGCAACGCATGGGCCATCAGCAATTCCGCATCAAGACGCGGGCTGTCGGAGATTTCGGCAAACAGCTGCGCCGCTTCGCGCAGGGCGCTGGCCACGTCACCCATCGAGATTGGCAAGCCGGCTGGCTTCATCCTCCGCGATCAGCGCGTCGACCATTTCGCCGAGCGCGGTACCCTCGATGATTTCGGGCAGCTTGTGCAACGTCAGATTAATCCGGTGATCGGTCACCCGTCCCTGCGGATAATTATAGGTGCGGATGCGCTCCGAGCGATCGCCGGAACCGACCATCGACTTGCGCGCCTCGGCTTCCTCGCTCTGCACCGCGTCGCGTTCCTGCTCATAGAGCCGCGCCGCCAGCACCTTCATCGCCTGCGCCTTGTTCTTGTGCTGCGACTTGCCGTCCTGACATTGCACGACGAGGCCGGTCGGCAAGTGGGTGATCCGGATCGCGCTGTCGGTCTTGTTGACATGCTGGCCGCCGGCGCCGCTGGCCCGATAGGTATCGATGCGCAGATCCTCGGTGCGAATCTTGATGTCGACCTCTTCGGGCTCGGGCAGGATCGCCACCGTTGCCGCCGAAGTATGAATCCGCCCGCCGCTTTCGGTTTCCGGAACCCGCTGCACCCGGTGCACGCCGGATTCGAATTTCAGCTTGGCGAACACGCCCTTGCCCTGGATATTGGCAACCACTTCCTTGAACCCGCCCACTTCCGACGCATTGGCCGAGATCATCTCGACCTTCCAGCCCTGCTCCTCGGCGTAGCGCGTATACATGCGGTACAGATCACCGGCAAACAGCGCCGCCTCGTCGCCGCCGGTACCGGCGCGAATTTCGAGCATCGCCGGGCGATCGTCGGCGCTGTCCTTGGGCAGCAATTGCAGCGCCAGCGCATGTTCGGCGGCGGCCAGCGCCTTCTTGACGCCGTCCACTTCATCCGAAGCCATCGCCTTCATCTCGGCATCATCCCCGGCGAGCATTTCGGCCAGGCCTTCCTGCTCGTCGCGCAGCGATTTGACATGGGCGGCGGCGATCGCGACCGGCTCGATTTCGGCATATTCCTTGGAGACGGAGACGAATTTATCGCTGTCGAGATCGCCCGACGCCATCATCGCCTGCAACTCGGCAAAGCGCGCTTCGATCTGCGCGATCCTTTGGGGGGTGATGGTGGTCATGCAGACAAAGCCTCGGCCAAACCATCCAGCACGATCTCGCGCTGATCGCCGGTTGCCAGATTTTTCACCGCAGCCACGCCATTGGCCAGTTCGTTCTCACCGATGATCACGACATGTGCAGCACCGGCAGCGTTCGCCTTTTGCATCCGTTTTTTCATATTGCCCTTATAGGCCATATCACAGCTGACACCGGATCTGCGCAATTCAGCCATGAGTTTCATCGCCGCTGCTTCACAGCCTTCGCCCAGCGGGATAAAAATGGCAGCAGGGCCAGTTTTTTCCGGCTCCGCCAGCAACATCCCCAGCCGCTCAATACCGGCCGCCCAGCCCACCGCCGGCGTATGCGGCCCGCCAAGCGATTCTATGAGGCCATCATAGCGTCCGCCAGCGAGCACCGTGCCCTGTGCACCCAACCGGTCGGTGACAAATTCAAACGCCGTATGGCGATAATAATCCAGTCCCCGTACCAGACGGCTGTTACGCGTCCACGCCACGCCGCAGGCATCCAGCCCTTCGGTGACCTGGGCAAAAAACTCCTGCGCCTCGCTCGACAGATAGGCGTCAATATCCGGCGCCGCATCGGCGATCGGCCGGTCTTGCCGTTCCTTGCTGTCCAAAATCCGCAACGGGTTGCGCTCCAGCCGGTCCTGGCTGTCTTCCGACAGTTCTTTCCGGTGCACCTGAAAATGCTCGACCAGCGCATCGCGCCAGGCATCGCGGCTTTCGGCATCGCCCAAGGTATTGAGCTGCAGCGTCACGCCATCATCAATGCCCAGTTCCTTGAGAAGCTGATCGGCAAAGCAGAGCAGTTCAACATCGGCCGCCGCTTCGCCTGCGCCGATGATCTCTGCGTCCAGCTGATGAAACTGCCGGTAGCGGCCCTTCTGTGGCCGCTCGTAGCGGAACAGGGGCCCGTGCGCCGACAGCTTCAACGGCACATGCTGCTGCCAGCCATTGCTCAGAAACGCCCGGCAGATCCCCGCGGTAAATTCGGGCCGCAGGGTCAGGCTGTCGCCGCCGCGATCCTCGAAACTGTACATTTCCTTCGACACAACATCGGTGGTCTCACCAAGCGAGCGGGCAAAGACCGCGGTCGGTTCAAACACCGGCATTTCGACGCCCTTGAACCCGTATAGCCGTCGAACCCGCTCGAATGTCGAGACGACATGCTGAAAGCGTTCCTGATCTTCGCCGAAAATATCCTGCGTGCCGCGTACCGGCTGGGGAGTCTGTATCTTTGCCATGGGCAGCCTTTAGACGGGGAAGCGGAAAAGCGGAATATGTTTTTCCATTGCCCACCCGTGCGCCGACCGGATAGGCGTTTCACAACCACTAGACGCCACCACCAAAAAGCTTCATTTGGGAACGAAGCTTATTCAGGGGATTTTCTGCACATGCGTACCGCCGCCTTCCTGGGCCTTGTTCTGAGCCTGACCATTTGCGCGCCTGCCACGGCCATGCCCAATAATCTGAGCAAGCCGGAATATACCGCGCCGCAGGAGACGATCCCGTCCCCGCAAGACATTGCCTATCCCGGCACCATGGCATTGGAAGTCGATGCCCGCGACCATGACCAGGGCATATTCCGCGTCACCCAGACCATTCCAGTGACCAAAGCCGGTCGCCTCACACTGCTCTATCCCGAATGGCTGCCCGGCAACCACGCGCCGCGCGGCGAGATCGAGAAGCTCACCGGACTGGAGTTTACCGCCAACGGGCAAACCCTCCCATGGGTCCGCGATGATGTCGACGTCTTTGCCTTTCACCTCAACATACCCGAAGGCGTTGCGCAGATTACGGCAAAATTCCAGTTTGTTTCCGCAACCGTGGAAAGCCAGGGCCGGATTGTCATGGCGCCGTCGATGCTCAATCTGCGCTGGCATCAGGTTTCGCTCTATCCAGCTGGCCATTATGTTCGCCAGATTCCGGTCGTGGCAACGGCCGTCTATCCTGATGGTTGGCAAGCGGCGAGCGCGCTTCGTCCGAAATCGCAGGTGGGTGGCAAAATCGTTTATGAAAAAACCGATTATGATACGTTGGTCGACAGCCCGGTCTTTGCCGGACAATATTTTCAAACCTATCCGCTGACCAACCGGGTCCATCTCAATATAGTCGCCGATGACGCAAAATTCTTGCAGCCCACGAAGGCACAGATTGCGCCGCATGTCGCGCTGGTCAGGGAAGCCGAGGCGCTGTTCGGCAGCCACCCTTATGACCGCTATGATTTTCTGCTCGCTCTGACCGACGAGATGGGTGGCATTGGTCTGGAACATCACCGCTCTTCCGAAAATGGCGTCGACCGGGAATATTTTACCGGCTGGGACGATGGGCCGGGCCGCCGCAACCTGCTGCCGCATGAGATGACCCATGCGTGGAACGGCAAATATCGCCGTCCGGCAGGCATGTGGACACCCGATTTCCGACAGCCGATGCGCGACAGTCTGCTCTGGGTCTATGAAGGACAGACGCAATTCTGGGGCTATGTGCTGGGCGCGCGCTCCGGCCTCTATTCGAAACAGGATACGCTGGATGCCTTTGCCGCGATCGCCGCCGACATGGATCTGCGGGTGGGCCGGACCTGGCGCCCGCTGATCGACACCACCCATGATCCGATCATCGCCGCGCGGCGACCCAAACCGTGGACCAGCTGGCAGCGAGCCGAAGATTATTATAACGAAGGCCTGCTGATCTGGCTTGAGGCCGACCAGATCATTCGCCGCGAATCGGGCGGCAGGAAATCGCTCGGCGATTTTGCCCGCTCTTTCTTCGGCGGCAGGAATGGTGACTGGGGCGTCCGCACCTATGAGGAAAGGGATGTCATCGATGCGCTGAACGCCGTCCAGCCCTATGATTGGGCCACTTTTGTCGCTGAACGGGTGCATGGCACCAGCGCCGAAGCACCCAAAAATGGTATCGTATTGGGCGGCTACCGGCTGGTCTTTGTCGATACGCCCAGCGCCTATATCCTGGCCAACGACAAGCGCCGCAAACAGATGGACCTCAGTTACAGCATCGGCGTCGTCATGGGCGGCAAGGGCATGATCAAATCGGTAGTCTGGGACAGCCCGGCCTTTCGCGCCGGGCTGAAGTCCGGACTCACCGTTTCTGCGGTCAATGGCAAGGCCTATAGCGATGAAGCGCTGAAGCAGGCAATCGAACAAAACCGCGGGCAAGACGGCAAGATCGAGATTTTTGCAAAAAATGGTGAGGCCTATCATAATTTTATGGTCGACCATTCGGGTGGCCTGCGCTATCCGGCGCTGGAAAAAATCACCGGAGAGGGTGCTGATCAAGAAGGGGGCATTGACCGGCTGTTGCAGCCGAAAACCAGATAAGGACAACCCTGTTCCATGGATATTAACAAAATTCCGATCGGCGATAACCCGCCGGAGAGCCTGAACGTCGTGATCGAAGTTCCGGTTGGCGGCGAGCCCGTCAAATATGAATTCGACAAGGCATCCGGCGCGCTGTTCGTTGACCGTATCCTGCACACACCGATGCGCTATCCGGCCAATTACGGCTTCATTCCGCACACCTTGTCGCCTGATGGTGACCCACTCGACGCGCTGGTCGTGGCGCGCTCGCCGTTCATGCCGGGCTGTGTCGTGCGCTGCCGTCCGATTGCCGTCCTCAATCTCGAAGACGAACATGGCGGTGACGAAAAACTGCTCTGCGTGCCGATTGATGCGACATTTCCATATTATCGCAAAATCGACGAGGGCAGCCATCTGCCGGAAATCGTGATGCAGCAGATCGAGCATTTCTTCACCCATTACAAAGATCTTGAACCTGAAAAATGGGTGCGGGTCGGCAAATGGGGCGACGCCGACGAAGCGCGGCGAGTCGTGCTCGAAGCGATCGAACTGGCGAAGAAAAACAAATCCTGAGGTAAATTCGGTTGGTGCTGAGGTTGTCGAAGCACGCTTATGGGGGCGGACCGGCCCTTTGTCAGGCTCAGCACTAACGGAACAATATCATGAAAATATCTATCGTCACCGCCGCGCTTGCCATGACCATTACCCTGTCCGCCTGCGCCACCCCCGAAACCCGGGTGCGCAACGGCCTGATGAGCGCGGGACTGTCCGCCCCGATATCGGCCTGCATGGCGGACCGGATGGTGGATCGTCTGTCACTGGGGCAGCTCAACAAGCTCAATGGACTCAACAAGCTCAAAAAACACAAGGCTGGCGATGTGACGATCAACGAATTCGTCAAACAGACCCGCGCGCTTCAGGACCCCGAAATCATTGGTGTCGTCACCTCCTCCGGCGTCATCTGCGCCATCAAATAGCGCTCGCCACTCACGCAGTTCAGCCACCACTGGTTTCACCTGCAACCGGTCCGGACGCAGCGGCCTGGCCAACTGAATATTATCTTGAATCGGGGTGGAAATAGCCCATCATCTGTGCTTAAGCGACACGCAAGACTCGCACCTGCGACACGATCATTTTCAAGCTCGATGAAAGGCTTAACATCTTTCCATGAATATCCATGAATATCAGGGCAAGGAATTGCTCGCCAAACACGGCATTGCCGTACCTGCTGGCTATGCCGCACTCACCGTTGACGAAGCAGTCGCTGCAGCAGAAAAACTCCCCGGGCCACTTTATGTAGTCAAGGCGCAGATTCACGCAGGCGGCCGCGGCAAGGGCAAGTACAAGGAACTGGGCCCCGATGCCAAAGGCGGCGTCCGGCTGGCAAAATCGATCGACGAAGTGCGCGCCAATGCTGAAGAAATGCTCGGCAATACTCTGGTCACCATCCAGACCGGCGATGCCGGCAAGCAGGTCAACCGGCTCTATGTAACCGATGGCGTTGATATCGAGAAGGAATTCTACCTCTCGATGCTGGTCGACCGGGCCAGTGGCCGCGTTGCGATGGTCGTTTCCACCGAAGGCGGCATGGATATCGAGGAAGTCGCGCACAGCACGCCGGAAAAAATCAAGACGATCACCATCGATCCGGCGCAGGGCTTCATGCCGCACCATGGCCGGACCATTGCCTTCGCGCTCGGCCTGTCAGGCGATCTCAACAAGCAGGCGCAGAAGCTCGGCAAGAAACTCTACGACGCTTTCATGGCGATGGATTGCGAGATGGTCGAGATCAACCCGCTGGTGGTGACCGAGGATCAGCAGTTGATCGTGCTCGACACCAAGATGAGCTTCGACGGCAATGCGCTGATGCGTCACCCCGATCTGGCTGCCTTGCGCGACGAGACCGAGGAAGATCCGGCAGAAGTCGAAGCCAGCAAGTCCGATCTCGCCTATATCAAGCTCGACGGCAATATCGGCTGCATGGTCAATGGCGCCGGCCTGGCGATGGCGACGATGGATATCATCAAGCTCAATGGCGCTTTCCCGGCCAACTTCCTCGACGTAGGCGGCGGCGCGACCAAGGAAAAGGTCACCGCAGCGTTCAAGATCATTCTTGCCGATCCGGCG